>JAYVST010000850.1:0-7956 GCA_043775255.1 Burkholderiales bacterium | reverse complement strand
CTGTATTTCACTCTGGCCCATGTGCATCCGGTTCTCGGCCTGGCGTTCAACGTCGGAGTGCTGTACCTGACCATGGGCTTTCGCCAGTTCAGCCACCATTTCACCGACATCCATCGCGCGCTGATCGACGGCGACCTCGCGCGCGCGCGCCGGCTGATCCGGGAATGGCGCGGGCGAGCGTCCGATGATCTCAATTCCGTCGAGGTGGCGCGGCTGGCGATCGAAGAAGCGTTTTCGGCCTCGCATCGACACGTGTTCGGAGTCCTTTTCTGGTTCGCGTTCTTGCCGGGTCCGGTAGGCGCAGTGTGGTACCGGATGGCCCTGCTGTTGCGCGGCAAGTGGGGCGGCGGCAAGGCGACGGGCGACGGGCGCTTCAGCGAGTTCGCACGCTCCGCGTTCCGATCCATCGACTGGCTGCCGTTGCGCCTGACGGCGACCGGCTTCGCCATCGTCGGCAACTTCGAGGACGCGGTCTACTGTTGGCGCAATCAGGCACGAAACTGGCGCGACCCCGAACTCGGCATCGTGTTGGCGTCCGGCGCCGGGGCGATCGGCGTGACGCTGGGCAAGCCGCTCAAGGAAGGAGTGACGCCGACCGGACTTGCGATAGACGAGCGGGCCGAGATCGGCATCGGTGACGAGGCCGATGCCGGCTTTCTTTCCAGCACCGTTGGTCTGGTCTGGCGCGCGCTGGTTCTGTGGCTCCTGCTGCTGGTGATGCTGGCGATCGCGCAGTGGGTAAGTTAGCTTCGGCAAAAGCAAAACCGGCTGTTGGCAGGTCCGAATCGACGCCGCATCCCGAGCGGCGCCAGTCGAGTCGGCGAGCCAACGTTGATGCAACCGCGGCCGTTACCAGGTGTCTGCGGGACGCTGGGCGCCGCAGGCCCAACAGGCGGTGAACTGGCCTTCGAGCCATTCGTTGCAATGCCTACAGGTCCAGGCGGGGTGCTGTCGCCAGGCGTCGCGGCGCAGGTCGGCCAGCAGCGCGCGTGCACGTTCGAGGTCGCTTGCGTCTTCGAGCCAGATTTCGGGCCAGCACTGGTCGAACGGGATTTCGCCGGCCAGCCGCGCCAGGTTTTCGTTGCGCAACAGTGTGGCGATGCCGGCCGAATCGAGAAGATTGCGCAAATGGCTGGCTTCAACCAGATGCCGCGCGCGTATGAGTCGGATCATCGCGGTTGCGACCCTCAATGGCCCGCGGAGTTGACCTCTTCGCGCATGCGGCCGAATAGCTCGAAGCGGCGTGCGTCGAGCTTGCCGGCGGCAACCGCACCGGTGAGTGCGCAGCCCGGCTCGCGGGCATGATGACAATCGGAAAAGCGGCATTGCCCGAGAAACGGCGCGAATTCCACGAACCCCGCTTCGAGGCGCTTCAAGTCGAGGTTGTACAGACCGACTTCCTGCATGCCGGGGCAGTCGATCAAGGTCGATGCAGCGTCGATCCGGTAGCGCCGGGAAAACGTGGTGGTGTGCTTGCCCGACCCGAGGGCATGCGAGAGATCGCCCGTCACCGCTGCCGCGTCCGGCACCAGCGCATTGACCAGCGAGGACTTGCCCATGCCGGACTGGCCCACCAGAACCGTCGCCCGTCCGGCCAGGCGCTTGAGCAGGGCCGCGGTGCCGATCGGCGCGTCAATGTCACCGCCGTCGTTAGTGCGCGGACGCACCGCCACCTCGAGCACCGGATAGCCGGCGCGCGCAAACACGCCGACGCGTTCGCGCGCTGCCGCAACGCCTGGCAGGTCGGTCTTGTTCAGCGCGATGAAGGCATCGATGCCGGCGTCGTGGGCAATGAGCAGCACGCGGGTGACGAATTCGTCGGAGAACCACGGGTCGGCCGCGACCAACACCAGCAGCTGGTCGGCATTGGCCGCGATGGCCTTGCGCTTGTAGGGGTCGGCACGCTCGAGAAAGTTGCGTCGCGGCAGGATGGTTTCGATCACCCCCTGCCCCGGGCCGGTGCTATTGACAGTGACCAGATCGCCGCAGGCGGCATCGCGCTTCTTTCCGCGGGCCACGCAGTCGAGTCGGGCGCCGGTGTCGGTTTCGACTTCATAGCGCCGCCCGAACACGGCGACGACGGCGCCGGCCTGGCTCACCCGCGCCGTCCAGCGGCGCGAGCCTGCCGACCGTATAACGGAATGATCAAGCGCTCGCCCCCTTGATGCGGCCGATGCGGATGAAGGCGGGGGGATGCGAATCGTAGAACGCGGAGTGCAGCGGATCCGGCGTGAGGGTCGCGGCGTTGTCGTTGTAGATCTTGGTGAGCGCACCGATCAGGTCGTGGGCGGATGTTTGCTGTGCCGCATACGCGTCGGCTTCGAACTCGTGCTTGCGCGACGACAGGCTCATCAAGGGCGTGAACATGAAGGTGAATGCCGGCATTGCCATGGCCAGCAGCACCAGGGCCGTAGCTGGCGTCGCGTGTTCAACCCCCAGGCCGACAAAAAACCACGGCTGGTGCATGAGGAACCCGAGCAGCGCGAAAAATCCGAGGCTGACGGCGAAAGCCGTGCCGATGCGCTTGAGAATGTGTTTGTGACGGAAATGCCCGAGTTCATGCGCTAACACCGCCTCGATCTCGTTTTGCGCCAGTTTCTGGATCAGGGTGTCGTAAAGGACAATGCGCTTGGCCGCGCCGAAACCGGAGAAAAACGCGTTGCTGTGGCGCGAGCGTTTCGACCCGTCCATCACGAACAGGCCGCCCGCCTTGAAACCGCAGCGCGCCAGGAGACCTTCGATGGCGGCTTTGAGCGTGCCTTCCTCGAGCGGGGTGAATCGGTTGAACAGCGGCATGATCACTGTCGGAAACAGGAACAGCACCAGCAACTGGAAAGCGCAATACGCCAGCCATGCATAAAGCCACCACCAGGCCCCGGTGCTATTGATGAACCAGAGGATCGCAAGAATGAGCGGGGCGCCGAGCAGCGCGCCCAGCAGCACGCCCTTGAAGGCGTCGGTGACGAACAGGCGGCGCGTCATCTGGTTGAATCCGAAGCGCGCCTCGATGCCGAAGGTGCGGTGCCAGGTGAACGGCAGGCCGGCCAGCCCCAGTACAAGCACTACCGCACCGATCAACGCCAGTTCGCGCAGAGTGCCGGCCGGAATCGCGCCGACCATGGCGGCCGCGAGATTGAGCCCGCCGCCCAAGGTGAAAGCGAACAGCAGCAGTGTGTCGATCATCGCTTCGAGCATGCCGAAGCGCGTTTTCGCCACCGTGTAGTCTGCGGCGCGCTGGTGTGCCGCCAGCCCGACGGCTTGGTTGAATTCAGTCGGCACGGCGCCGCGATGCTCCAGCACGTGGCCGACATGACGCCGGGCCAGCCAAAGCGTGACACTGAGCGACGCCAGCACGGCGGCCGTAAAGGCAAAGGTAAATGCGTTCATCAGAGGTAAGTTGAGGGGCCTGTGCGACAATTCAAGCAACCGAAGGATTATCGCCCAACCGATGCCACAAGACCAAAACAACCTGATCTGGATCGACATGGAAATGACCGGCTTGGGCCCGGATTCCGACCGGATCATCGAAGTGGCGATCGTGATCACCGATGCCAATCTGGAAATCGTCGCTGAGGCGCCGGTTCTGGTGCTACATCAGTCCGACAGTGTATTGGACGGCATGGACAACTGGAACAAGTCCACCCATGCCAAATCCGGCCTGATCGACAAGGTCAAGGCGTCACCCTTGAACGAACGCGCGGCCGAACTGCGCATGCTCGATTTCCTAAAGCACCATGTGCCCAAGGGCATCTCGCCCATGTGCGGCAATTCCGTGTGCCAGGACCGTCGTTTCATGGCGCGCGGCATGCCGGAGCTGGAAACCTGGTTCCACTATCGCAACCTCGACGTTTCGACCCTCAAGGAACTGGTCAAGCGCTGGAAGCCGGAACTGGCCAAGGGTCTCACCAAACACGGCAAGCACGAGGCGCTGGCGGACATCCACGAGTCTATCGAAGAACTCAGGTATTACCGCGAGCACTTTATCCGCCTGTAGTCCGCCGGCGGCTTTTTGCCAGTCGTCCGTCAGCGGTTTTTTCTACGACTTGCTGCGCGCTTCGATCTGCTGGTTGCGGTTGGTCAATGCCTTTATCAGGCCGTCTATGCCGTCGGCAGCGACCGCGCCGTTGAACTGGTTCTTGTAGGTTTCGACCAGCCGCGCGCCAAGTACGTTCATGTCAGTGACTTTCCAGGCGCCGCTTATGAGTTCCAGGTAATAGTCGAGCTGCATAGGCTCGCTCCCGGGCGCCCTTATCAGCGAACGCACGACGGCTTCCTTGTCGGTGGTCTGCACGCGTTGTGGCCGGTACTCAATAACAGTTTCGGGGCGATAGTTGGCGAGTGCGCCGGAGTAGGTATTGATCAGGAGCCGGCTGAATTCACGCACCAGGCCCTGCTGTTGTTCAGGCGTGGCGCGCGTCCAGTGGCGGCCGAGCGCCGAGCGCGTCATGGACTGGACGTCCAGGTAGGGCAATACTTTGACGGTGATCAGCGCGGTGATCTTCTGCCGATTGCCGGCGCGGATGTCGCGGTCGGCATCGATGGCGGAGGTAACTTCGGAGATGGCGCGCTTGATCAACACATCGGGTGCTTCCTGGGCGAATGCGCGCGGAGTGAGGATCAAGGCCATGAGAACGCACAACATGGACCCGAGCACCATTGCGGCTCTGTTCTGAAGGGTCTGTGGTGCCGGCGTGGCGATCCGTTTCACGAGGTGCTCCTTTCGCAAATCCGGTACGAAACGTACCGTGAACCTTAGAACGCCCGGCGTCGACCGGCGTTCACAGGGTTTACCCATGCTTACAAACAGCGCGGGGGAGCACAGGATACGACAGGCGCGGCCGCTACGTCGGGCGCGGGTATAATGCAGATTCGTCAAATCTCCAGGATGTCCCCCATGGCCGAACGTAAACGCGTCCGTCGCAACACACTTGAGCGTCGTTGCCTCTCCAAGGTTTTCAAGCGCATGTTCGCAGGCGCCCCGAAGGGCACCTTCAAGATGCTGGAGAAAATCAAGCGCGCCTGATGACCGCTTGTCTGCAATAAGCAAGGCCGCACAATGTGCGGCCTTGCGCATTTTGCGGCGGCTTCCGGACCATGCGGCGAACAAGCGGGCATCGTCTGACGCGCTTGGCCCTTGCCACGGATGCGCCGAGCCACACAGGGGCGACCTCGGGCGAAGTCGGCTTTCGTAGACACACCTGTGTCATTCTCAGTCGATGTCATGCACATCCCCGCGCGCAGGCACAGCGACATCCGACCAGCCAAGTACGGTACGAATCCGGCCGGCGAAATCGATGGCAGTCCGCTTTTCGCCATGCATCACGAATGTCCGTTGCGGCGCCTGCCCGAAGTGCCGCAGCCAGCCGAGCAGGCCGTCCTGGTCTGCATGGGCAGACAGCCCGCCGATGGTGTAGAGCCGCGCCTTGACCGGCACGCGCGCGCCGAGCAGGCTGACCTCGCGCGCACCGTCGACCAAGCGCCTTCCCAACGTACCTTCAGCCTGAAAGCCGGTGATCAGTACGGAAGACTGGCGGCGCGGCAGGTTTTGCGCGAGATGATGCAGGATGCGGCCGGCATTGCACATGCCCGAGGCCGCAATGATCACCGCACCGCCGGACAACTGGTTGATCGCCATCGAGTCGCGCACCGTCGCGGTATAGCGCAGGTTGAATTGGCCGCGATGATGCGTTATCCAGTCGGCTACGGTGCGGGCTTCCTCATCAAGGAGTCCGGCGAAGCGGCGCGTGGCTTCGGAGGCGGCGGTGGCCATCGGCGAATCGACGAACACGGTCAGTTTGGGAAGACGTTCGCGTCGCACCAGATCGGCCAGCACGTGGATGATTTCCTGCGTGCGGCCGACGGCGAATGCCGGAATCACGACGTTGCCGCCGCGTTCGAAGGTTTCGCTGACAGCTGCGACCAGTTCTTCCTCGGTATCCGCGAGGGTCTTGTGCAGGCGATTGCCGTAGGTCGATTCGACCATCAGCACGTCGGCGTCGACCACCGGCGCGGGGTCGTTCATGAGAGGGCGTCCGGGCTGTCCGAGATCGCCCGAAAACACCAGCTTGCGGGCACTGCCGGCGATGCCGACCGTGCACTCGAGAATGGCCGAGCCAAGGATGTGACCCGCATCGCGACAGGTGATGGTCACCGCCTCATGCGGCTTGAACGGCTGGTCGTAGTCGACCGCTTCGAGTTGTTCCAGCGCAAGCAGAGCCTGGTTGACGGTGTAGAGCGGCGCCGTGTCCTGGCGCCTGAAACGTCCTGACACATGCTTGCGGCGATTCTGCCAGGTGCTTTCGATTTCCTGCACATGGGCGCTGTCCGGAAGCATGATTTCCAGGAGCGCCGCGGTGGCGCGCGTGCAGTACACAGGGCCGCGAAAGCCCAGCGCGATCAGGCGCGGGATCAGGCCGCTGTGGTCGATGTGGGCGTGGGTAAGGACGACGAAGTCGAGGCGGCGCGGGTCGAAACGCACGGCCGCGAGATTCTTGTCGCGAGCTTCGCGCCCGCCCTGGAACATGCCGCAGTCCACCAGGAAGCGCAGGTCGCCGTGTTCAACCAGGTAGCAGGAGCCTGTGACCTCGCCGGCGGCGCCGAGAAATTCGATATGCATGTGCGGATGCTAGCCCAAGCCCGCGGCGCATGTGTGAAGCCTGCGGTATTGCTTGCGCCAGATCAATCCCGTATGACTGCCAGCCCTGCATCACTGGAACGGCAGCCAGGGTTGCAGGATTCGGTCGGGCGAAGCCTGGTGGTCGATGATGGAGGGTAGCCAGGCCATCTACGCTTTGGTCGCAGGTGTTACTTCGCAAACGAGTCCTTGAGCCCCGTGATGCGGTTGAAGACGGGTCGACTTGACGCGTGGTCGCGCCGGTCAGCCACGAAGTAGCCGTGGCGCTCGAACTGGAAGCGGTCTTCCGGTCGCGCGCCCGCCAACGATGCTTCCACATACGCTTTCACCACGCCGAGGCTGGCCGGATTGAGGGATGTCTTGAAATCCTTGCCGCCTGCATCCGGCCAGGCGTCGGTGAACAGGCGCTCGTAGAGCCGGACTTCGGCGTCGACCGCGTCAGTGGTTGCGACCCAAGTGATCACACCTTTCACCTTGACGACAGCCGAACCCGGCGTGCCGCTTCTTGTGTCGGGAATGAGCTTTGCCAACACGGTGCAGACATTGCCTGCCGCGTCCTTTTCAGAGCCGGTGCATTCGACGATGTAGCCGTACTTCAAGCGCACCTTGTTGCCGGGAAACAGGCGGAAATAGCCTTTGGGCGGAGTCTCGACGAAGTCTCCCCGCTCGATCCACACCTCGCGCGTGAGCTGAAAGTGACGCAGGCCGCGCTCCGGCTGTTGCGGGTGCACCGGCGCGCTGCAGGCTTCCGCGTGTGCCGCATCGCCGAACACCTCGGCCCAGTTTTCGATGCGCAACTTCACCGGATCGAGCACCGCCATCGCCCTCGCGGCGCGGCTGTCCTGGTCGTCGCGCAGGGCGATTTCGAGGGTCGAATAGTCGATCCACGAGTCCGCCTTGGAGACACCGATGCGCTCGCAAAAAAGTCGGATCGCCTGCGGCGTGTAACCGCGGCGCCGCAGCCCTGCGATGGTCGGCAGGCGCGGATCGTCCCAGCCGTCGACTATGTGTTCGTCGACCAGCTGTTTCAGCTTGCGCTTGCTGGTGATCACGTAGGTAAGATTGAGGCGCGCAAATTCGTACTGGCGCGGCAATGGCCGTGCCAGCAAGCCGCCTTCGGCGAGGCGTTCGAGCAGCCAGTCGTAGAACGGGCGCTGGTCCTCGAATTCCAGCGTGCAGATCGAATGGGTGATGCGCTCGAGCGCGTCCTCGACGGGATGCGCGAAGGTGTACATCGGATAGACGCACCATTTGTCGCCGGTGCGGTGATGGTTCGCCTTGCGGATGCGGTAGATCGCCGGGTCGCGCAGGTTGATGTTGGG
>JAYVST010000849.1:0-2711 GCA_043775255.1 Burkholderiales bacterium | reverse complement strand
CCGACCTGCTCATCGCCAACTGCGACGAATTTATTTACTACGACGATCTGGTGCGCGAAGAGGAGGCCAAGCGCACCCGCGCCGCGCGCAAGGCGCCGGCCAAGGTCGCGGCGGGCGAGGCGAAGAAGCCCGCTCTGCGCAAGGCGCCGGAACAGGAAACGGCAGGTGACGACAAACGCCAGGAAGCGCTCGATCTGGTGGTCGAGACCGTCGAAGCGCTGGTAGCCGAGCGCGGCGCAGGCGATAAGATCTGGGGCTCGATGGTCAAGCAGACCCTCAAGCGGCGGCGGCCCGGCTTCAACGAGAGCTACTATGGGTACCGCGCGTTCGGCGACCTGCTCGAGGACGCCCGTGTGCACAAGTTGATCACGCTGGCGCTTGACGAGAAGTCGGGCGGCTACACGGTACAGCTGACCCCTGAGGCGCGTTGAACGGCCCCTCTACCTGGGCGCAAGCAGGGGCGGTTTCGTTGCGTGCCGGCCTTGTCGCGCGCTTCCGCTTCACCTGCGGGGCAACGGCCCTCAACCCCTGACGGGCGCGCGGCGCATCAGCGCTACGCCGACGAAGAATATCGCGCTGGTCGCGGCGATGCCGGCAATCCCCAGCGCGAGGGCGTGGCGGTCGTACCAGACATCGACGAGCGGATGGGCGAGCCGCGCCAAGCCGGCGCCGGCCAGGCCGAGCGAAAACAGGGCGATGGCCCAAGTGAGACGGCGCGCCCAGGTGCGCTCGCCAGCGTCGAGCCTGCCGATCATGCGGTTTACCCACCAGCCATTCGCGCCATCGACCACCAGCATGCCCAGGGTGAATACCATGCCCAGGAACAATGCTGCACCCCAGGCGAAGCGCCCGCTGACCGCGAGGGAAAAAACTGCGGCCTGGGACAAGGTGTCCATAGAGATTGCAAACGCCGCACCGATCGTTGAAATCGCCAGCGGGTGCGAGACGTGCGTGAGTCGAAGAAAGACGCCGCTGCGCAAGCCGCGCGGCGCCACGACGCCACGCCGATCGGCGCGGAGCGCATGCAGGTTCAAGAAGCCCAGCGCCAGCAGGAAGCCGATCGATATCCATTGCCCGATGCCATGCACCCAGGCCGGAATGACATGCATGCCGGCCGCCAGGGCCAGAAGCCCGGCGACAACGGTGACGGCGGCGCCATGGCCGAGCGAGAAGAACAGACCGCACCAGCGTGCCCGGTCCGGGTTTATGCCGGCGTTGAAACGGGTGATGTTGTCGACGACGATGAGATGGTCGGGGTCCATGCCGTGGCGCAGGCCCAGCATGAAGGTGAGCGCGGCCAGCGTCAGCAGTTGGGCTACGTCGGGCAAGGAGAGACCGGCCCGGCTAGCGGCGCGCCGCGCGTGCCGCACGTGCCTCGCGCGCTTCGTCAAGCAGGCCGCGGGTACGGATGAATTCGACCACTTCGGCCACGCCCGTACCTTCGCGCAGGTTGGTGAAGATGAACGGCCGCTCGCCGCGCTGGCGCCGGGCGTCGCGCGCCATCACCTCCAGATCGGCGCCCACGTGCGGCGCCAGGTCGATCTTGTTGATGATGAGCAGGTCCGAGCGGATGATTCCGGGGCCGCCCTTGCGCGGGATTTTCTCACCGCCTGCTACATCGATCACGTACAGCGTGAGGTCGGACAGTTCGGGGCTGAAGGTGGCGGCGAGGTTGTCGCCACCCGATTCAAGCAGGATCAGGTCGAGATGCGGGAAATCGGCCTGCATGCGCGCGATCGCCTCGAGATTGATCGAGGCGTCTTCGCGGATCGCGGTATGCGGGCAGCCGCCGGTTTCCACACCCATGATGCGTTCGGGGGGCAGGGCGCCTGCGCGCAGCAGGATTTCCATGTCTTCCTTGGTGTAGATGTCATTGGTGATCACGCCCATGTCATAGCGTTCGCGCATGCCCTTGCAGAGCATTTCGCACAGCGCGGTCTTGCCGGAGCCGACCGGGCCACCGATGCCGACGCGCAGCGGGTTGTGCTGGGCGGCTCGGGCCGGCCGCGTGGTAACGGGTGATTGCATGTGGGTGCGTCCTAGGATCGGAAGATGCGGCTGTGCTGGGTTTCGTGGCGCATGGACATGAGGGACAAGCCGGGCGTCCAGTTGGAGAGTTCATCATCCTCGAGCGCAAGCGCAGTCTGCGCGGCAGCCAGGATCGCAGGCTCGAGCGCGAACAGCATGCGCTGTCCGGCGGCCTGGCCAAGCGGTACCGCCTTGAGCGAGGCCAGCACCTGGTTCTCGGCCCAGGAAAACAGGCAGGCATGCAGCGAAGCCGCGAGCGGCGTGGCAAGAATGACGCAAGCCGCCGCCATCGCCGCAGGATAGGGCAGCGCCGCCTCGGACACCGTCTCGGGCAAGTGGCGCGTGCGCGGATCGGCGGGGAACAGGTCGCGCAACAGGCGCGCGAGCGAGTAGCCCATCTGCACGGTTTCAGCGCGCATTTCGGCGCTGTCGCGCGAGGCTATGAACCAGCTTGACCATTGCGTGACAGCAGAGGTGTCGCCGTCATTCCAGGCGGCATACAGGCGGCAGAATACTGGTGCTTCCAGGCGCGCGACGGACAGTTCGAGCACATCGCCGATCCATGCGAGCGCGCTGCCTTCGTCGTGCACCAGGCCCAAGTCGATGGCCGATTCCAGTCCTTGCGAGTAACTGTAGGCGCCGACCGGCAAGCCGGGGCTCGCCAGATGTAGCAGGCGCAGCAG
>JAYVST010000848.1:0-1788 GCA_043775255.1 Burkholderiales bacterium | reverse complement strand
GATCGGCGCGTTCGTCGATTTTGCCGATGGCAAGGATTGACACCGGAAAGCGGAATGTTCATCGGGCGCGCTACGGCAGTTGCCCGCAGGCAGGCGCATTCGTTGCCGGCCTGATCCTGCTGACCCTTGCATTGGGCGCGCCGGCGCAGACCTTTCCCACCAGGCCGGTGCGGATCATCGTCGCCTTCGGCCCTGGCGTGGTCGATACCGGCGCGCGTGCTATTACCCAGCGACTCTCCGACAAGTGGGGCCAGCAAGTGACGGTCGAGAACCGACCCGGCGCCGGCGGCAACATCGCCGCCCAGGCGGTGGCGCGTTCTCCGGCGGATGGTTCGGTGCTGCTGGTGACCGCGCGCAACGTCGTGGTCAATGTGGCGCTGTTCGAGCGCCTGCCCTATGTGCCGATGAAAGACATCGTGCCGGTGTCGCTGTTCGCCAACCTGCCGTTCGTGATCCTGGTCAACCCGCAACTACCGGTGAAGAACGTGGCCGAACTGATCGCCTATGCGCGCGCCAATCCGGGCAAGCTCAACTTCGGTTCGGGCGGGCACGGCACCACGCCGCACTTGAGCGGCGAATTGTTCAAGCTGCGCGCCAACATCGACATGGCGCACATTCCGTATAAAGGCTCGGCCGAAACGGTGCGCGAACTGCTGGCCGGGCGCATCCACCTGTCCATCGATTCGATCACGCCCTACCTGTAGTTCATCGAGCGCGGCGACGGCTCGGTGATTGCGAATCTGTATGCCGGCGGCGGCACGGCGGCCGGCATTTCAGGCGACGGAGGGGACGGCTATCTGTCCGGCAACGGCCTGCTGTCGGCGTTCGGTCTGAGTCTTATTGCCGGCGAACACGCGGCCGCAGCGATTCGCGGGGTGGATTGAAGACAAACCTGTCGAGGCATATGTGGCGCACACTTACCATCAGGAAAGTGCAAACCTTACCTTCAGGGAAGAGCAAACCTTACCATCAGGAGAGAGAAATCATGTCCAAGCCGAAATACGTAGACCCCAACGAAGTTGTAATGACCGGCGAGAATTCCTTCATCCGCCTGTCCAAGGACGGCGGCAAGACCGTCGCCGACCGCGTCAGCCACTGGCGCGTGCTCTGGTCGCCCGCAGGGCAAGGGCATGTGCTGTTCATTGAAAGCCCGCTCACGGGCAAGAAGCCGCGCGTTTATGCGGACAATGCCGGTGTCGCGCGTTTTCTCCAGCGCACCATCGAAGTCATGCTGCACAAGCCGTTCGCCGACGAATCGCTGCCCATCATCGACGCGGAATTCGAGCGCAGCGGCAACGCGCTTTCCACCGTCGAGGAGCGGGTCGTCTCCGAAACCGACAGCATCATTCTGAGCTACTGGGACCTGATGGCCCCTTTCATCCTCACCATGCCGCCGGGCGCGATGGATCGCCCGCTCGGGGTCTACAGCACCTTCTTTCCGGCCAGGAGCGCGCAGCTGTCCGTGAACGGCGCGGCGGCGAGCGCCAAGGTGTTCCTGATGGACCGCTTCGGCAAGCCGGCGTCGAGCTGTTGCCTCGCGTGGTCGGAGAGCTGGGTGCGGCCGCCGAAGTAGGGCGCGGAACCCAGGTTTCGAAAGCGGCCAGGCTTCAACTCGATTGGGTGCGGCTCGCCCCGGTCAAAAGCCTGGCGTCGTAACTCCACACGCGCTCAATTCGTACCGCCAGCTTGCCTAGCAGCCTGTCGGACTTGGGAATCGTCGGCTGCAAATCGACCGCAGCGGTCCATTTTTCACCGCCTTCTTGCCCCATAGCCGGGCTATGGGGCGGC
>JAYVST010000847.1:0-4665 GCA_043775255.1 Burkholderiales bacterium | reverse complement strand
CGGCAGCCGCTCGCCACGTCGACGCCGGGTAGCAGCACGGCGCCTTCGATGCTGCAGTAGGAATGGATTCGCACTTTGGAGAACAGCACCGAACGGGCCACCCGCGAGCCGGAGATTATGCAGCCGCCGGAGACGATCGAATCGACCGCCATGCCGCGCCGGTCGTCGCTGTCGAAGACGAACTTGGCCGGCGGCAGTTGTTCCTGGTAGGTCCAGATCGGCCAGTTGATGTCGTACATGTCGAGTGCGGGCGTCGGCATGGTCAGGTCGATGTTGGCCGACCAGTAGGCGTCGACGGTACCGACGTCGCGCCAGTAAGACTCTTCGTCAGCGCCCGCCGCGGTGCTCACGCACGAAAGCGAGAACGGGTGGGCGCAGGCCACCCCCATGCGCACCGCGGCGGGAATGATGTCCTTGCCGAAATCATGGCTCGAATTCGGGTCGCGGATGTCTTTTTCGAGCATGTCGAACAGGAAGCCGGTATTGAAAACATAGACGCCCATGCTGGCTAACGCTCGATCGGGCTTGCCCGGCATGGCCGGCGGGTCGGCCGGCTTTTCGACGAATTCGATGATCTGGTGCGAGCGGTCCACCGCCATCACCCCGAAGGCCGACGCCTCGGCGCGCGGCACTTCGATGCAGGCGACGGTGCACTGCGCGCCGCGCTCGGCATGGAATTGCAGCATGCGTGAGTAGTCCATCTTGTAGATGTGGTCGCCGGCCAGCACCACGATGAAATCCGACTGATGATCGCGCACGATGTCGATGTTCTGGTAGACCGCGTCGGCGGTGCCGCGATACCAGGATTCGTCATCGGTGCGCTGCTGCGCCGGCAGCAGCTCGACGAATTCGTTGGCCTCCCAGCGCTGGAAGCTCCAGGCCTTTTGCAGGTGGCGCAACAGGCTGTGCGATTTGTATTGGGTGATCACGCCGATGCGGCGGATGCCCGAGTTGATGCAGTTGGAGAGAGCGAAGTCGATGATGCGGAATTTGCCGCCGAAGTACACGGCGGGCTTGGCACGGCGCGCGGTGAGGTCCTTGAGCCGGCTGCCGCGGCCACCGGCGAGCACCAGCGCGACGGCGCGCCGCGGCAACTGGATGCGCTTGAAGTTGTCCTGATTCATCCCTGCTTCTCCTCGCGGCGGCGCGCCGGACGTTGCCAAGATCGTGGTCGAGATTAGCAGGAACTGAAGGCGAGCGCCGCAGCGCTTGTCACGCCCCGCGCCCGGCCGGCGCGGCCGACGCACGCTTTGTCGCATCCACCGCGCCGATGAAGCGATGCACCAGCCAGTCGAGCGCGCAATAGAAGACCCCCGCAGCCAGCGGCGGATTGAGGGTGGCCAGGCCCGTGCCGGGCGCCACCGGCCGCCAGACCCAGTTGCCCAGCGCGGTGCCGTAGAGTTCAAGCGCGAGCGCAATGACAAACATGGTGGCGTAGAGGCGGCGTTGCCGGCCAAAGACGATGAAGGCCGTGAACAGCGCGAACAGGGGCAGGCTCAACTGGTCGGCGCCGCTTGCGGCCAGCACGACCACCACCGGCGCTGCGGCGAACAATACGACCCAGGCCGCGCGCTCGCCGATGCGCGCCGCGATGATCAGGCCAAGGAGGTACAACAAGGCGTGTCCTGGCGGCACGAACAGCGGCACGTTGCCGAACTGGTAGTCGTACAGGCCCCACGCGAGGGAGGCGACCAGTTCGCCTAAGCCGGAGATCCATACGCAAGCCATCAGGCGACGGCCGAGATCGCGCCTGACGCTCACGATCAGGCCGCTGGTGAGGACCCAAATCGCGAGACTGACGGCGATCTGGCCGGGAAAACCGGCCGCCCGGTCCACCCACAGGCCGACGCCGATCGCGGTGACGATGACGGCGGCGATCGACGTCGGGCGTATCACGCCCAGGTCCGTTTGAGCGTTCGTCATGCGGTTGGTCGCGGGGTGTCGGTCCGGCAGGCGTAGCGCGCGCTTGCGCCACGCGCTGCGCGGTTACGAAACGTCAATGCGTCAACGGGCAATGCCATCGCCCGATTTTAGCAAGGGGACGCGGGCAGTCTGTCGGTCTTGGGGAGCGTAGTGAGGAAATCGGCACCGCACATCGGCCGCACCAGTCCGGTTTTCACCGCCTTCGCGCCGCATCGTCGCGGTTTTGGGGGGGCGAATGCGGCAAAAACCGCCCAAGCCAGAGCCGATCTTCGTCTACTACGCCCCAAGCCCTACCGGCTGTTGGCCGGTGGGCACTCCGGCGGTGACGCGAGACGCCGCGAACTCGAGCAGGGCCGCGAACGGCATCGCCCGGCCGTACAGATAGCCCTGGCCCTTGTCGCAGCCATAGGCCTCCAGCGCGAGGGCCTGGGTGCGCGTTTCGATGCCCTCGGCGGTGACCGGCATTTCGAGCCGTGCAGCCAGGTCAAGCACCGCGCGCACCACGGTCTTGCCGCGCCGCGTGTCGATGCTCTGAGTGAAACAGTGGTCGATCTTGATTTCGTGCACCGACAGGCGGGAAAGCTGCGCCAGAGAGGAATATCCGGTGCCGAAGTCGTCGATGGCGAATTCGACGCCGTAATCCGCGAGGAGGCCGACTACACGTTCGGCGGTATCGACGTCTTCCATCAGCATGCCCTCGGTGACCTCGAAACGGTAGCGCTGCGGCGCCATGCCGGCTTCGCGCAGCAGCGAACCGAGTTCCTTGAACAGTTTGAGGTCGCGAAAATCGAGTGCGGAGAGGTTGATGTTGACGCGGAAGGCGGGGGCGAACGCGTCGGGTGCGGCGGCTAAGTCGGCGGTGACCTGCGACAAGACGGCCCGGCTGATCGCGCGTGTCAGCCCGGCCTCCTCGGCGACCGACAGAAAGCTCGCCGGCGCCAGCAGGCCGCGTTGCGGATGACGCCAGCGGATCAGGGCTTCCGCGCCGGCGATGCCGCCGACGCCGCCCAGACGCACGATCGGCTGGTAGTGCACCACCAGTTCGCCGCGCTCGATGGCATTGCGCAATTCGTGCTCGGTGCGCATTTCGACCAGCGGGCTATGCACGTTGCCGGCCGGGCGATCGGCCGGGGCGCGCCGCACGTTGCGCTTGGCGCGGTGGCGCCGGTTGTCGGCTTCGCGCAACAAGGCTTCGGCGTCGGCGCCATCGGCCGGAAAAGTGGCGCAGCCGAGGCCAACGGTGAGACTGAAATCGTAACCGTTGATCGAAAGCGGCGCCGCAATTGCCGCGGTGATGGAATCGATGGCCTGGTTCCGCACTTCTTCGCCGCCGGCTAACAGCACGGCGAATTCGTCGCCAGTCAGGCGGGCCAGAACTGCTTGCGCGGGCAGGCGCTCGCGCACCCGCGTGGCGACGGTCTTGAGGACAGCGTCGCCGGCGTCATGGCCAAGTGCGTCGTTAACCAGGCGAAACCGGTTCAGATCGAACACGCAGACCGAAAAAGCCGGGCTGCCGGCGGTTGCGACGCCGGTGATCCTCTCCACCAGGGCGTAGCGGCTCCACAGGCCTGTGAGCGCGTCGCGTTCGGCGACTTCGCGCAGGCGCGCGATCCATTTTTCGCGCCGCATGCGCTGCGCCAGGAGCGCGCCGATCAGTTCACTTAAGCCCGGCAACTGCGCATCGAACCGGCGCGGCCGGCGCGACAGGAACTGCAGCACGCCGGCGCACCGGTTGCCGTCGATCACGATCGGAAAGGTATAGGCAGCATTGATGCCGGCCTGCGCGGCCGCGGCACGCTCGGCAAAGCGCTGGTCGCCGCCCACGTCTTCGGACCAGCTGGCCGCGCGCGTGGCCAGCACGGCGCCGACCATTCCTTCTCCGTGCGTCACGGTGCGCCCGCGCATCATGCCGGCGAGTCCCTGCAGGGCCAGCGCCGGGTCGGACCAGACCGCCAGGCACTGGGCGCGCGCGCCGCTGGCGTCGGTGAGCCAACAGGACCCGATGTCCCACCCGAGTCCGGCGCAGACGCTTTGCAGCACCCACTCGTAGGCGGCCTGCGAATCGACATCCTGCAACAGGGCTTCGCTTACTTTCAGTGCGACGTCGCGGCGTACCGCATCGCGCCGCGCGCCGGTGGTATCGATGATCAGGCCGTAGAGTTCGGAGATGTTGCCGGTCATGGTGCTGCGCACGACGATGCGCAACCAGCGCGTGCCGGTCTGGGCGATCTCGACTGCGATTTCCTCGTCGATCTGTCCGCCGCCGGCCGGCAGGCGGCGGATCGCGTCGCCGATGCGATCACTGTCGGCGTTGCTGGCCGCCAGCAAGGCCTGGTCCAGGTGGGCCACTGCGGCGTCGACCCCGAGCAGGGCTTGCGCCGAACGTGACAGGAGGAAACGGTCCTGCGCATCGATCTTGAAGTGCCCGAAGGCGGCGATCGCCTCGGATGAAGTGAGTTGCTCTTCGAGCTGCCGCAAATTGCTGTTGGTGTGCGCGAGCAGCGCTTCCAGGCGTTGCGAGCGCGCCAGCAGATCCGAAGTTTCGGTGGCCGCTTTGGCCATGAAGTCCGGTGCAAGTGGAGGATCTGGGAGTTTCATCGGCAATCAGGAAAATGAAGAGCCGGGCCCGCAGACCCGCTGTGCTGCAACGCTACCGGCGCGGAGAACGATGAATCCGCTACGAAATGAAACTTTTAGCACAGGCGCGCAGCACATGTGTGAAACACCGGCCCGTCATCGGGG
>JAYVST010000846.1:0-2175 GCA_043775255.1 Burkholderiales bacterium | reverse complement strand
CCCGCGCAACTCAGCATGGGCAATTCCGGCATCGGCACGTCCGCCCACATCGCAATGGAGTTGTTGCGCATGTCGGCCGGCATCCAGTACGTGCATGTGCCCTACAAGGGCATCCCGCCGGCCATGGTCGACCTGATCAACGGCCAGCTCAACATGCTCTCCACTTCGCCGGCGCAGGTGATGGGATCGATCCGCGAAGGCAAGCTCAAGGCGCTGGGCGTCACCGGCGCCAAGCGCATGGCGCAGTTGCCCAACGTCGGCACGGTGCTGGAGGCGGGCATGCCGGGTGCCGAGGCCTACGCCTGGATCGGGCTGGTAATGGCGGCTGCGACCCCGCGCGATATCGTGGGGCGGCTCAACCGCGAGATCGCGTCCATCCTTGGCGTCCCCGAACTCAAGGCGCGCTTCAACAATGACGGTGCGGAAGTGATCGCAGGCACCCCCGAGGCCTTCGGCGCCCATATCGCCGCCGAACTGCAGAAGTGGGCGCGGGTGATCAAAGACGCCGGGATCAAGCCGCAATGAGCGCCTGCGGGGAAGAGATGCCGTTTTCGTGGGTGCGGCGCGGCCGCTGCTACCGCCTGGGGCATGACGTGCCGCACATGGGCGGGGTGGTGCCGGGGCGCGTGGTCTCCGAAATGCGTTTCGACCCGAACGATATCGTGCCGCACCTGTTTGCCGAAACCGACGCGGGATTCCACCAGCGCTGCCGCCCCGGCGACGTGATCGTCACCGGGCGCAATTTCGGCATGGGGCCGAAGATGCAGGGCTATATCGCCATGCAGGCGCTCGGCCTGGGCCTGGTGTGCGAATCGATGCCTTTCTTGGCCTATCGTGAGGCCATCGGCCTGGGCCTGCCGGTATTGACCGACTGCACGGGCGTCGCCGACGCCTGCGCCACCGGTGAGGACATCGAGGTGGATTTCCTGCACGGGCGCCTGCAGAACCTCACGCGCGGCACCGAATTGACCCTGCCACCGGTGCCTGAAGGCCTGCGCGAGATCGTGGCCATGGGCGGAACCAATCACTGGCTTTCGCGCTGGTGGGCGCAAAACCGTGACGCGGCGCGGGTTTGCGACGCCCGATCCTGAAATCCAAATGGAAATGAAACGATGAAACGACTCTTTCGCGGCATGGCTGCGGGCTTGGCGCTTGGTGCTGTGGGCGCCGTCACTCACGCCCCCGGGTTCGCGCAGGCCTACCCGAACAAGCCAATTCGCGTGGTGGTACCGTACGCGCCGGGCGGCGCCACCGACATCATGGCGCGGTCGGTCTCGCAACGCCTGGGGGAAATCCTCGGCCAGCAGGTCGTCATCGACAACCGCCCCGGAGGCAACACCGCGATCGGCGCGGACATCGTCGCCAAGGCGCCGCCCGACGGCTATACCGTGATGTTCACCAACGACGCCACCTTCGTTCTGAACCCGGCGCTGTTCCCGAAGCTTTCGTACGACATGGCGCGCGATTTCCTGCCGGTGGCAAGCGTCGCCTACCTCAACCTCTCCCTGGTGGTCGCAGCGAGCCTGCCGGTAAACAATTTTGCCGAGCTTGTGGCGTATACCAAAGCGAAATCGGGCAGCATCAGCTATGGCTCCTACGGCGTGGGCAGCCAGGCCCACCTGATGGGCGAGATGTACAAGAAACTGACCGCCAGCGACATGGTGCATGTGCCCTACAAGGGCTCGGCGCCGGCTGTGGCGGACGTGATCGGTGGGCAGGTGGTCTTCACCTTTCCGGCCATTCCGACCATTCAGGGGTTCGTCCGGGCCGGCCGCCTGAGAGTGCTGGCGATTTCCGGCGACAAGCGCTCGCCGCTCCTGCCGGATGTGCCGACCTTCACCGAGGTCGGCGCGAAGGACATGGACATCGGCGCCTGGTACGCGTTCTTCGCGCCGGCCGGCACACCGCGCGATGCTGTGGCGCGTCTCAACGCCGCAGTGGCGAACATGCTCGGCAATGCCGACTTTGTCGACAAGCAGCTTGCGCCGCAGGGCATGCTTGTAATGAACAACACGCCCGAGCAGGTGGGCGCCCTGATGAAAAGCGAGAGCGAGCGCATGGCCCGAATCGTGCGCTTGTCGGGCGCCAAGGTCGAGTAGGCAGGCGCAACGCCTGTTGCCGGCGCCGCATCTGCGGCGCCCGCGGCGCCTACGCTGCGTGAATCCCGCCTCGGGC
>JAYVST010000845.1:0-2487 GCA_043775255.1 Burkholderiales bacterium | reverse complement strand
CCGGGCGGCTTGAAGCACTATGGCCAGGGCAAGTGGTATCCGGGCGAGCAGTTGCCGCGCTGGTCGCTCAGCTGTTTCTGGCGTCGCGACGGCGAGCCGGTGTGGAACGATCCGGCCCTGTTCGCCGATGAAAAAACCGACTACGGCGCAACCGAGGTCGAAGCCGGCGCGTTCCTGCGCGTGCTGGCCGCGAAGCTGGAGCTCGATCCGACGTTCGTTTTCGAAGCCTACGAAGACACCTGGTACTACCTGTGGCGCGAGCGGCGCCTGCCGGCCAACGTCGACCCGTTCGATTCGAAACTGGAAGATGCGCTCGAACGCAAGCGCCTGATCGCGGTATTCACCCAGGGGCTCGACAAGATCGCCGGCCATGTGCTGCCGATCGCCCGCAGCACCGACCGCGCAGTGCGCTGGCAGACCGGCCCATGGTTCCTGCGCGCCGAGCGCTGCTACCTCATCCCCGGCGATTCCGCCATCGGGCTGCGCCTGCCGCTCGATTCGCAACCCTGGACCGCGCCGACCGACTACCCATGGGTTCATGCGCCCGACCAGGGCCAGGTGTTTGCGCGGCTACCGGCGCAACGCGAAATCGCGCGCCTGTTCCAGACCCCGCACGACGCGCCGCAGCAGCACAACGGCGCCTGGCTCGACGCGGCCGTCGGTGGCGCGCCCGGCGCCGCTGACAAGGCGGCGGACACGCGGCCGGGTTTCCTCGAATCGGCCGGCTGGATCACCCGCTCGGCCATGTGCGCGGAGGCGCGCAACGGCGTGCTCTATCTTTTCATGCCGCCGCTGGCCGCGCTGGAGCACTACCTTGAACTGGTGAGCGCGATCGAAGCCACCGCCGCCGAACTGAAGTTGGCGGTGGTGCTCGAAGGCTACGAGCCGCCGCGCGACCCGCGCCTGCAAACCCTGCGCATCACCCCGGACCCCGGCGTGCTCGAGGTCAACGTGCAGCCCGCAGCGAGCTGGCGCGAACTGGTCGACAACACGACCTTCCTCTACGACCAGGCCCACCAGACCCGACTGACGACCGAGAAATTCATGGTCGACGGCAAGCACACCGGCACCGGCGGCGGCAACCATTTCGTGCTGGGCGGCGCCACCGTGCACGACTCGCCCTTCCTGCGCCGCCCGGATGTGTTGAAGAGCCTGATCGCCTACTGGCACAACCACCCGTCCCTGTCGTTCCTGTTTTCCGGCATGTTCATCGGGCCCACCAGCCAGGCGCCGCGCATCGACGAGGCGCGCAACGACTCCGTCTACGAGATCGAGATCGCGTTCGCCCAGATCGACCGCCTCGCCGCGCTCGGCCGCGAACACTGCCCGCCATGGAAGATCGACCGCATTCTGCGCAACCTGTTGATCGACAGCAGCGGCAACACCCACCGCACCGAGTTCTGCATCGACAAGCTGTATTCGCCGGATTCGGCCACCGGGCGCTTAGGTCTCCTGGAATTGCGCGCCTTCGAGATGCCGCCGCATGCGCGCATGTCGCTCACCCAGCAACTGTTGCTGCGCGCGCTGATGGCGCGCTTCTGGCGCCGCCCCTACCGTCCGGCCACGCTGACGCGCTGGGGCACCGAACTGCATGACCGCTTCATGCTGCCGCATTTCGTCTGGCAGGACTTCACCGACGTGATGGCCGAACTGGGCGAATCCGGCTTTCCGTTCTCGGCCGACTGGTTCACCGCGCACCACGAGTTCCGCTTTCCGCGCTACGGCGAATTCGCCGCCGCCGGCGTGCATGTCGAGCTGCGCGGCGCGCTCGAGCCGTGGAACGTGCTGGGCGAGGAAAGCAGCGTCACCGGCACCGCGCGCTATGTCGATTCTTCGCTCGAACGCCTGCAGGTCAAGGCCACGGGCCTGATCGACACGCGCCATGTGCTCACCTGCAACGGCCGCGCGATCCCGCTGCAGCCTACCGGCCGCGTCGGCGAATTCGTCGCCGGCGTGCGCTACAAGGCGTGGGATCCGCCGTCGGCCCTGCACCCCACCGTGGGCACCGATGTGCCGTTGGTGTTCGACTTAGTCGACACCTGGAGCGAGCGCAGCCTGGGCGGCTGCCGGTACCACGTAAGCAATCCCGGCGGCCGCGCCCATGAGGATTTTCCGGTCAACGCCAATGCCGCCGAAGGCCGGCGCCTGGCGCGGTTTTTCCGGATGGGGCATACGCCGGGGTCGATGGAGGTGGCGCAGGAGGAACGCAATCCGAATTTTCCGTTGACGCTGGATTTGCGCCGCGCCTGACAGCACCAATTGGCGTCCAAGATCCGCCCTTGACGGGGCGGATTGGATGCTAACCTCTCGCGTGCCGTCAAATTGGACGGTGGCAAACCCGCTCATTCGTGCCCCAGAGACTCCTCGAAGCCTATCCGCTACCGCAATCTCGTTACGACGAGATGCTGGAGACGTCCGCGAAACCGCGCGCCCACTGGCGCGCGCTGTTCGAACAGCTTGTCGCCACGCCGGAAGAGGCGATGCGCC
>JAYVST010000844.1:0-5868 GCA_043775255.1 Burkholderiales bacterium | reverse complement strand
AGAATTTCTTCGGAAAAATCTCGGCCACCAATCAGCATGCACGCAGACTAACGGAAACCGTTGTCCGTGTCCAGCGAAAAATGTGGGGCAAGATCAGGCGCCACGCGGGGGCGCGCTCTCCGACATGGCAATGCTGGCCGTGACGCGACGCATGCAGGTTGACGCCGTGCCGCACGGCTTCCGCTCGACGTTCCGCGACTGGGCGGCAGAGCAGACGAACTACCCGCGCGAGGTCGCGGAAATGGCCCTGGCGCACACGATCGGCGACAAGGTCGAGGCGGCATACCGGCGCGGCGATCTGTTCGAGAAGCGGCGCCGCATGATGAACGACTGGGCGCAGTTCCTCGAAAACGAACCGGGGGTTGTAATCCCTATCCGGGATTCGAGTTGGAGGAAGCGCGCGTAGCGAGTTTCACCGCGCCGGGCGGATCCCGGCATAGCGGCGGCGACGACCCCTGCCAGGGCCGGAGCCGCCTCATCGCAGCAAAACCTCAAGAGGCGCGGCACCATCTCTGGGTGCGCTGGGGAGCGCGAATTTGACCAAGCCTAAGAAGAGCGCAGGTGTTAGTGCCGGCGTTCTGCGGTCATTCTTCAAAGTGGAATTTGCCAGCCAGCCGCGATGGGTGAATCTCACCCGGGCGCAACGGGACAGGCTTCGAACGCTCCTTGACAAGGAGCCGTCCGTAGCGTTCGTCAATGGGTTGCAGGTCACTATTGCCAGTTACCAAGACCACGTTGCCGTAGCCGAGCAAGCAAAGCCCGGCAAAGCGATCAAGCGGTTGAAAAGATTCTCCGATGCCGCTGCAGAACTCTTGCTAGCGGCGACGAATATGGAAGGTCCGGAATGGCGTCTCGTATCAATGAGCGCAGGTCAAAAGCCATTGGACGCGGCCGACTTCCCTGCTATAGCCCTTGAGAAAAACTTGATTGAGTTTCTGACTGAGATTGCCGCTGCCGCTCAGGGAGCGGTCGATCTGACGAATGACGTCCCGACGGCTGGTCGGTCAGAGAACTTTGCCGGCAGAGCGTTGGCGTCCAGATTACTTTCGCTATTGTGGCGGGAGCGAGGTGTTCGTCCGCCACATTCGCGGAAAGCCGAGTTTGAGCGGCTGCTTCTATGGGCAATGGGCGTTGCAACTGGCTATCAAGGTGACGATGCCTACGATCTGATGGAGCACGCTTTTTCCAATGCGCCAGTCGAGTTGGACTTTGCGGTGTTTGGCGACGACATAGCGCGCAATCTAGACAAATGGTTGGAACAAATCCCTAATAAATAGGCCTTTTTTCCCAACTGGGAGGTGATGTCTGATGACGATATGTCAAATCGTTTCAGGAGACATCGCATGCCTTCGCGCACCGACCCCGAACTGCTCCAGGGTTTCAGTGAATTACCGGACGACGCTTTTGTAACGCAGAGAACCGTCCAGGCCTTCTTTTCTTGCAGTTCCGCATCGGTGTGGCGGTGGGTGCGCGCGAACAAGCTGCCAGCCCCTGAGAAAATCGGCGAAAGGTCAAATCGCTGGAAGGTCGGCGCGCTCCGCCGTGCGCACTCCCAGAGAGCAGCCGCCTGTTGATGCCGCCCTTGACTCTCGAAAAAGCGAGGGCCGCACCCGTCCAAGAATCCGGGGCGGCCCTGAAGGCTGAGGTTTGGGAACACCAGCACCGCAATGATGGTGACGAACAGCGCGCCAGTCAACAGGCGGCCTTGCTGTGCGACGTGTCTGCCGTCCTGGCTGGTGAAGCCGATGCACGCGCCATCCTAGATACCGTGCGCACGACCTGCACGACTGGCGATGAGATCGAACGCGCGCTGCGCGCCATCGTTGGCCCGCTAATGCCCGTGACGGCGGCCAGGCTCCGCGGTTTCGCGAGGACGTTGCAGAAGGCGGCCCTTGAGCGCGTGGCGGTGTCGTCATGAGCGCCGCGACTATCGCTGGCAAGAAGCGGAAATCGCGACTATATGCGGCATGTCGCATAAAGGCGACTCGGGCCGAGATGTCTGCCCGCATGGCAGCCATTCTTGCCATCGTTCATGAGATTCAGCCTTGCACTGTGCGGCAAGCCTACTACCAGGCGACCGTTCGCGGAGTGGTCGAGAAAACGGAACCGGGCTACGACAAGGTCCAACGCGCGATTGTCGAACTCAGGCGATCCGGTGCTCTCAAGTACGGCGCGATCACGGACAACACCCGGTGGATGCGCAAGCCGACAACCTACGGTAGCTTGGCGGAAGCGCTGGACGATGCGGCGCGCTTTTACCGGCGCGACCTGTGGCGCAGTGCAGCGGCATATTGCGAAATTTGGCTGGAAAAGGATGCGCTGTCAGGCGTGATCATTCCCATAACCAGCCGGTACGACGTGCCGCTGATGGTGGCCCGCGGGTACGCGAGCTTGACGTTTCTGGCGTCCGCTGCCGAAGCGATCAGCGGGCAGGGTAGGCCGTGTTTCATTTACCACCTTGGGGATCTTGACCCTAGTGGCGTGAATGCTGGCGAGAAAATCGAGCAGACACTGCGAGAACTCGCACCCGACGCGGAAATCCACTTCGAACGCCTCGGGGTAACCGACCTGCAGTCGACTCAATGGAAGCTGCCCAGCCGTCCGACAAAAACATCGGATTCGCGGCACAAGAAATTCGGCCGCGCCGATTCGGTAGAGCTCGATGCAATTCACCCCGAGACCCTACGGGATTTGGTCGAAGCTGCAATCGTTCGCCACATTGATCCAAATCAAATTGCGACGCTCGAGGCCGCAGAAGCGAGCGAGCGCACGATGTTGCATATGTTCGCGCGACAGCATCACGCAACGGGAGGACCGGCATGACCAGCTACCCGATGCCGACCCTCGTCGATCTGGACGCGATGCTGACGTACCTGTCACCGGACATGCTGCGCGAGGACTGGGTGCGTGTACTCATGGCGGCGCAGGCGGAATTCGGCGACGAAGCCCGCGACATCTGCGAACGCTGGTCTGCTCTCTCGGAAAAATACCGCGCTGAAAACTTTCGCATGACCTGGAAGAACATCAACGGCAATGGCGTGACGTTCCGCACCTTGGCATGGATGGCGCGCCAGGAAGGGTATGAACCGCCTAAGCCCGAATCGACCACCACCGAGGAAGCGAAGGAAGCACCTCGCGCGCCGCGGCCGGCGCTTGACCCCGAGCAGGAAGCGCGCGAGGCTGAAGAACGCACAGTCAAGCTCCGCGCCGCGATCAAGCTGATTGATCTGTCGCACCAGATCACGGCGCACGACCCGGCTGGGCAATATCTGAACGGTCGCAAAAGCCCCTTGCCGCCAGCGGACTCGGACTTGCGCTGGTCCCCCATGGTGAAGATGTTCGGGTTCGCCGGCCCGGCGCTGATTGGCCGAATCACGCGCGCTGACGACGCTGCGAAAACGATTGGGGCGCACATCACCTGGATCGCCGAGAACGGCACCGGCGGCTGGCGTCGTGTCGAACGGCGCTATCTTGGGAGCAAGGCGGGCGGTGTCGTGCGTCTGTGGCCCGATGAGGCGGTCACCGACGGACTCGCAGTTGCGGAGGGCATTGAGACCGCCTTGAGCGTTGCGCATGTCTTCCGACCGATCTGGGCGGCGATGGATGCAGGCAACCTCGGCGCGTTCCCAGTCGTCCCTGGTATCGAAGCGCTCACGATCATCGCGGACAACGACAAGTCGGGCACCGGCCAAGAAGCCGCGAGCCGCTGCGCTCATCGCTGGCATGCGTCTGGCCGTGAAGTCCGAATTGCCATGCCCGAGATACTCGGCGCGGACGCTAACGATCTTGAGGTACACCATGAACGCGTCTGACTTTCCGATCACCAAAATGCGGGCACTTGCCGAGATCGACTCGACGCCGTTTGTTAAACATACCCAGGACGAACCTGCTGATTGGGACGCCCCTGGGGACCCTGACGCCGTGACCTCCAGAATCGTCGCGTCTGCGTATCGTTGGATTGCCCCGGCAAAGGTTCCTCGTCGCAAATTTCTTCACCGGCAGCACTACATTCGGCAATATTTGAGCTTTACAGCGGCGGGGGGTGGTTTCGGCAAAACGACTTTCTCTGTGCTCGACATGCTGTCGATGGTGATCGGCAAGGACCTCCTGACGGGCAAGCCGATCAAGGGAGGCCCCTATCGCGTGTGGTTTTACCAATGCGAGGATCCTCTTGACGAAATGCAGCGCAAGATCCAGGCGACGTGCGTGCACTACGGCATCAGCGAAGCCGACTTGGGCGGCCGTCTGTTCTTGAATTCCAGTCGCGACGTTCCTCTCGTAATTGCACGAGAAATTCAGGGGGCGGTCTGCTACGTCCCGGCTGATATCGAAGCGGTAAAGACGCAAGCGAAGCAGCATCAGATCGACGTTCTGATCCTGGACCCACTGGTCGCCACGCATCGGGTCAACGAAAACTCCAACGTCGGCCAGGACGAAGTGATGGCAGTCTGGAAGACCATCGCGACAGAGTGCAACATCGCGATCGAAGCGCTGCACCACCTGCGAAAAACAAACGGCGTCGAAGCAACCATTGATGACGCACGAGGTGCCGGCGCAATGGTGAACGCGGCCCGGTCAGTGAGACTCGTTTGTCAAATGTCGCCGCAGGACGCGAAGATATTCGGGATCGAGGAGCAGCGGCGTCGCTTCTACGGGTGGGTCAACCCCAACGCCAAAGCGAACTTCGCGCCACCGGCGACGACTCGTGAGTGGTTTCAATTCACGTCGGTGGACCTCGGGAATGGTGACGCGGACGGAGATTCGGACAAGGTCGGGGTGGTCATTCCATGGACCCCGCCGGATTCCTTAGCCGAAGTCAGCCCGGCGCATGTCGTCGAACTCCGCAAGCGCATGGCGACGCTGGACGAGGATGGCTTACGAAAAACTTGTCGAGTATCCGCTCTGTCGAAGGGGTGGATCGGAATCCTGGTCGGCGACATCCTGGATTTCAACTTCACCGACGCGCGCGGGAAGTCGGAAATAACGCGAATCGTGAAAAGTTGGGAGTCTTCCAAGGTGTTGAAGGAGGATTCATTCATGGACGAAAAAGGCAAGAAACGCCCGTTCTACAGGCTCGGTTCAGCGGCATGAGCACCCCCACTTACCCCCAGTTCCGCGCCCCAGTGAATGCGACTGGCGGAACACCCTTACCCGCACCCGCACCCCCACTTTTATATGGGGTGTGGGGTGTGGGGGGGCGGAAAAAGTTCCGGCCGGAAATTCTCGAACCGCTACCCCCAGTACGGAAATGATTCGATCCCGGCAATTTGCGGAGGTTACATGAGCACAAAAAAACAGCAGATTCAATTTGTCAAAGAGATTCTCCGGCCGCGCCATCCGTGGCATGGCGCGATGCTGCAGTCCGTCTATATCTTCCGCCAAGATTTGGCAAGCGATGCGCGCGAACTCGCGCTCCAGGTGATTTTCCGGATCTCCGCCGCGGCCGCAGACACGCTTGAAATTCGTCTGGCACAGCAGGCGGGGAGTCACTCTTCGATACGGCGGGGCAACTCAGGCGAAGGCGAAAATGCATAGGTCTGGTGAATCGGCCAGCGTGACTACCGCGATGCTGGTCGATTTCGATCACTGCATGGCCATCCTGCGGCCCGAGGGCCCGGCACCGTTCAAGGCCGATGTCCGCGACGCGATTGCCGGCTACGGGCGCGACTACACCGCCAGATGGTTGAACGGCTGGCGCACGACGCTCGAGGCTGACGCCGGAGTGCGCAATGGCACATGACATTCTCGACAAAATCCTCGCCGAGCAGGTGGTGTGGGCGACGGCGCGAATATGCACGTATTCCGCCGACTTGAAAATGCGGCCGGATCGGGTCGTTCCTCATTTTCGGAGTCGGGGCGAATTCACCT
>JAYVST010000843.1:0-2200 GCA_043775255.1 Burkholderiales bacterium | reverse complement strand
TGCGGCGCCCGGCGGCATTGAGCACCGGCTTCAAATCCGCATCGCCATAGACGTCGAGAATCGGAAAGCCGTAGCGCCGCATGCGCCAGGAATAGCCGCCGGTGAGCCCCATGACGACCCAGGCGCGGTAGGCGGTTGTTTCATGGGCGCCATCCAGATGCTCATTGGCCATCCAGGCCCCCATGCTGTGGGAGACCAGCACTACCTTGGCGTGCCCTTTCGCGCGCAGCCATTCCGCTGCCTTGGCCAGGCGGTCGCCGGCGTCGGGAAACACCTTCGGGAAGTAATCGTCGACCGTCGCGTTGTTGCCCGCCACCGGCATCTGGATCGAAAGCGTCGGGTAGCCGAGGTCGTTCAAGTCGGCGCGCAGAATGCCGATGACGCCGTGGTCCGGGTGCACGCCCACGCCGTGCGCGAGCACGATCGCCGGCAGACCGGGTTTGCCTGCGGCGAAGAGCGCGAGAAATTCGCGTCCTGACGCCGCGCGGATGCGCACCGCGTCGCCGACCACCAGGCCCGGCACGACTTCGTCGGCCCAGCGTTGTTCGCGCGCGTAGTCCTGCGCCGGCGCCTCGATCGCGCCGAACATGATCGTCCAGGCGGTCGCAATCATCAACAGTCGTTTCATGTGTCCTGCCTCACGCAACCCCGGTGTTACCATGTTAGCCGGAAGCAGGCCGGACGGTCGCCGGCGCCAGAGGGAAACCTTGAAGCGCGGGAGGAAAGTCGGGGCACCACAGAGCAGGGTAGCGGCTAACGACCGTCCGCGGTGACGCGAGGACCAGGGCCACAGAGACGAGTCTTTGGGACCTCTGCGGGAATTTTCCGCGGTTGCGTCCCAAAGGGTGAAACGCGGCAACCTCTACCCGGTGCAACACCAAATAGGCAGGCGCTGACGCTGCTCGCCGAGCCTGCGGGTAGGTGGCTTGAGCCGCCGGGCAACCGGCGGCCTAGAGGAATGGCCGTCATAGGGCCGCACGCTGTTGCAAGACGGCGGGCGGCCCCGTAACAGAACCCCGCTTACAGGCCTGTCTTCCAAGGAATTGCCCGGTGGTTCGGCAGAAAGCCGGGACATCGCCTCAGGACTTCAGCAAGCGCACGCCGGGCAGGCCGGCGCGGCCGGCGCGCCGCACTGCTTCACGCAGGATGGCGGCGTCCATCTCCTCGATCGTCTTGCCTGCCCCGCGATGGCCAATACGTGCGCGGATCGCGGCCAGCCCCGGCTTTAGCGGTGTTTTCGCGTCGGTCGCAAAGCGCTTCAAAAGTACGCCTTCCGGCGTGTCGCGCACTTCAAGCTCGGTTCCCGCCGCCCAACGCCGGGCTTCGCGAATCATCTTCGGAATGATGACCTGGCCTTTGCTGGATACCCGTGTGGTCCCCATGAATTTTCCCCATGCAAAACATGAATTCTGCCGGATTTCGCCGCGCATCGCCAGCGCTGCGGAGACGCGCAGGTTGAGGCTAAACCACGTTGATTTCCTGCAGCGGCCGCTTTTCGATCACGCGCTCCCAGCCGAACGCCGACAGGTCGAGCGTGCGGTACGCGCCGTGCACCACCAGTTCGGACAGCGCGCGGCCCACCGCGGGCGACTGCTGCAGGCCGTGGCCAGAGAAGCCGTTGGCGAACAGCAGGTTGGCGATATCCGGATGCGCGCCGATGATCGCGTTGTGATCGAGCGTGTTCACGTCATAGTGGCCGGCCCACGCCCGAAACACGCGGGCAGCCTCGAATTGCGGCACACGCGCGGCCAGCGTCGGCCAAAGCACTTCGTCCCACAGGACGTGCGTTACATCGAAGTCGAAGCACTCCGGATCATCGGTCTCGGGCGGCGCGATGCCGACGATGAAGCCGCGTCCCTCCGGGCGGAACCACATGCCGGTGGGGTCGATCACCAGCGGGCAGTCGGGCAACACGGCCGGGCTGGTGAAATGAAACACGCAGCGCTTGCGCGACTGGACCGGCAGGGCAATGCCGGCGGTGCGCGCCAGCGCTGCGGCGCCCGTACCGGCCGCGTTGATCACATGGCCGCAGCCGATGCGACTGCCGTTGGCCAACACGACTTCGGTGATGCGCTCGCCGCTGCGCACCAACTGCGACACATGCGCCTGTCGATAGGCCACGCCCATGGCGATGGCCTTGCGCCGAAACGCCTGCAAGAGGGCGTACGCATCGAGCCAGCCTTCTCCCGACAGGCCGAGC
>JAYVST010000842.1:0-3043 GCA_043775255.1 Burkholderiales bacterium | reverse complement strand
GACCGCGTCCTTCTCGCCAAGCCGGGCGATGCGCATGACCGGCTGGCCGGCAGCGAGCACCTGGCCCGGTTCGGCATTGATCGCCGTCACCACGCCGTCGGCGTCGGCGGTCAGGGTGGTATAAGCAGCCTGGTTGCCGGAGACGCCTGCCTGCGCGCTGGCCGCTTCGTGCCTTGCCTGGGCTGCCAGAAAGGCATTGCGCTTCTGGTCATACACGCCCTGGCTTACGAACTTTTCGCCAGCAGCTCCTCGTAGCGCGCCAGTTCCGCGCTGGCATATTCGAGATCGCTGTCGGCCGACGCGATTGTCGCGCGCGTGACCACCGCATTGAGGTTGGCGTCCTGCAGGTCGAGACGCGCCAAGACCGGGCCCTTCTTGACTAGGCTGCCGAGGTCGGCGCTGCGCATGAGGATCTTGCCGGGCACGCGGAACGAAACGTCGGATTCATAGCGCGCGCGGATCTCGCCGGCATATGCGGCCACCGCCTGGCCATCGACTGTGGCCGCGCGCGTCACCCGCACGGGCCGTATGGCTTCGGTCACTTCGACTTTCGGTGTACATGCCGCGAGCAGCAACGGCGCGATCAGAAAAAGCGCCGCCGGGTTCGGCAGCGAGCGGTTGGGGGATTTCATTGCACATGTTCCCTGACAGGTGTTCGCACGGGAAACAGGTATCCGTGCCAAAGTGAGACGATTCCCTTATACAGATCGCGGCGGAAATCGCGATTGAAGACTTCAAGCTCGGCACGTTCGCCGATGCCGCGCGCCTTCCTTTGCGTCGGGTCGCACAACTGCCACATGCCCAGCGCCAGCGCATAGGAAGCCTGCAGGAGTGCCACCCCGTCGCCATCGGACAAGGCCGGAAAGCGCGCTTCTAGCAAGGGGCCGAAATGCCCGAGCCTGGCGGCCATCATGGCGCGAAAGCCCAACATCACATCGGGATCGATGTTGCGCTGGAAACTCGAATGGCACGCGGCACCGACATGCAGAAAGATCGGATTGGCCGTCACGAAGGCACAAAACGCGTCAGCTATGTGATCCGGCAGCAGATCGGCGACATGCTCGCGCAGGGTGGCGGCGAGCGCCTCAAAGAGCCGCTCGGAATGCTGCGCATGCACCGCCAGCACGATCTCTTCCTTGGTGCGGAAGTACAGATACACCGTGCCTTTGGCCAGTCCGGCCGCCGCCGCCACTTCGGCAACCGAAGCAAAATTCTCAGGATTGCTGCCGATCAGGCCTTCCGCAGCCGCCAGGATGGCAGCACGACGCAACGCCTTGTCTTCGGCCTGGACCGCGCGATGCAGGATAACCATGGAGTGCGCTTGGTGAAGGATCGACCCTCTAAATGACTACGGGTCAGTAATCAGCACTTTAAATGACCGCCGGTCATTTGTCAAACCGCATCAAGCATGAATGCCAAGCACAAGGGGCGGGCCGCCTGCGCCGGGCACCCTCAGGCCGTGGCAAGCATGCGCTCGACGTAACGCGCGATCAGGTCGATCTCAAGATTGACCGCGGCCCCAGGCGCAAGCCACTTGAGCGTGGTGTTCGTGATCGTATGCGGGATCAGGTTGATGGAAAAATCGACCCCATCGGACACATCGGTCACCCGATTGACCGTCAGGCTCACCCCGTTGACGGTGACTGAACCCTTGATGGCCATGAACCGGGCAAGTTCCCGTGGGGCGCGCACGATCAGTTCGCGAGATTCGCCCACCGGAAGAAAGCTTAGAACCCGACCAAGACCGTCCACATGTCCGGTGACCAAGTGCCCTCCCAACCGGGTTGAGAGCGCCACCGCCTTTTCCAGGTTGACCGGGCCTGGCGCGGCCAATCCGGCGGTTTTCGACAGGCTTTCGCGCGAAACCTCCACTTCGAATGCATTGCCGGTCGTGGAGACCACCGTCATGCAGGCACCCTGTATGGCGATCGAATCTCCCAGGGCTACGTCGTCGAGTCCCAATGTCCCTGCATCGATAGTCAACTTGACGCCCGCCGTCGTATCGCCCAGAGGCGTGACGGCTGCTATGCGTCCGACTGCGGCGACAATTCCGGTAAACATCGTTCTCGCTCCTTCAGGCCATACGCGCAATCAGGCGCAAGTCTTCTCCGACCTGGCTGACGCTGTGGATGTGCAACTTGCGTCGTTCGTCAAGATTTTCCAGCGTGGGAAGGTTGAACATGCCCTGACCTGAATCGCCAATGATCGACGCGGCAAAATAGATCAGCAACTCGTCGACACAACCCTCGCGCAACAGGGACCCGTTGAGCTTGAAGCCGGATTCGACATGGATTTCATTGAATCCGCGCCGGCCAAGTTCGCGCATCAAAGCGGGAAGTGCGACCTTGCCTGCGGCATCGGGAAGCGTGACGAATTCCAGCCGGGTGCCGTGCGTTTGCGCCGCCGCCTGCAGCCGGTCGCGTGCGGCTGCGTCGTCGACCGCGCAGGCCAGAAGAACCGCGCCATCGGCCAATACCCTGGCATCGGAGGGCATCTGCAACCGGCTGTCGACCACGATCTTGAGCGGCTGGCGCGCGGTTTGCACAGCGCGGACATTGAGCTGCGGATTGTCTTCAAGGACGGTGCCGATGCCGGACAGAATGGCGCATGCGCGCGCACGGAAAGCGTGGCCGTCACGCCTGGCTTCGGCGCCGGTGATCCACTGGCTCGTGCCGTTGGCAAGCGCGGTCTTGCCGTCGAGGCTGGCCGCCACCTTCAGCCGCACCCACGGCAATCCGCGCGTCATCCGCGAGACGAAGCCGATGTTCATCTCATGCGCTTCCTTCGCCAGCAGCCCGACTCTCACATCGACGCCGGCGGCGCGCAGGCGGGCGAAGCCGCGGCCCGCCACTTTTGGGTTCGGATCTTCCATCGCCGCCACCACGCGCGTCACGCCTTCGGTCAGAAGCAGATCGACGCAGGGCGGCGTGCGGCCGGAATGGTCGCAAGGTTCAAGAGTGACGTACATGGTCGAGCCGCGCACGGCGCTCGGCCCGGCGCGCGCCTTCGCGTCGCGGATCGCGTTGACTTCGGCGTGGCCTTC
>JAYVST010000841.1:0-1824 GCA_043775255.1 Burkholderiales bacterium | reverse complement strand
GTCGAGGACGATGCCCTGCTTGTTGGTATTGAGGTAGTGAAACAGGCCGCTCGCCTCGGGATCGGGCGCGTCATCGGCGAATGGCCCGCGCCGGCGCGTGGAGTCGCCGGATGCGCTCTCCACCTTCACCACCTCGGCGCCGAAGTCGCCCAGGAGCTTGGCCGCATACGGGCCGGCGGTGCCGTCGCCGAGTTCCACCACGCGCAAACCCGCCAAGGGCCCGCCATCGGCCGCATCGATTGCCGCCATCGAGCCGGCCGCCATCAGGCTTGCCGTACCCTGGCCAGACGGTCGAGCACGTCATGGGCCTCATGCACCATGGACATCATGATGTCGCGCGCGGGCCGGCGCTCTTTGAGCATGCCGCCGATCTGGCCCACCGGGTTGTTGATGAGGTCTGCGCGCCCGCCCGCATCGGCTGCGGCGATGAAGTCGTCCATCAGCACGCCCTGCAGCGGCATCGGCAACGGCGCCAGGCCCGAGGTTTCCCAGGCGACGATAGCGGCATTGTTGTAGTCGCGCGCGGTCTTGCCGGTGTAAGCGCGGGTGATGACAAAGTCCTCGGCGCTGCCGCGAATGATCTCTTCCTGGTGGGTCGGGTAGATGTTGGACTCCTCGGCCAACAGAAAGGCCGTGCCGACCCAGACGCCCACCGCACCCAAGGCCAACCCGGCCACCAGCGTGCGGCCGTCGGCGATCGCGCCGGCCGCCACCACCGGCACCGGCGCGACGGCGTCGACCACGGTCGGGATCAGCGGGAAATTGGCGATCTTGCCGGTGTGCCCGCCGGCCTCGTAACCCTGCGCGATCACGTAGTCAACCCCTGACTTCACCTGGCGCTGGGCGCCGCGCACGCTGCCGACCAGCCCCATCACCTTCATCCCAACCTGATGCGCCAATGGCACCATCCAGGAGGGGTCGCCCAGCCCGGCGGCGAACACGGCAACGCGCTCTTCTAAGCAAACGTCGGCCTGCGCGCGGATGAATTCGGGCGACATCACGCCGCCCTTGGCGATGAGCGGCTGCAAGCCGAACTTCTCGTGCAGCGAGCGGACGAACTGCGCGTGTTGCGGAAAATCGCGCTCGATGCGCGCGCGCATTTCGACCCGGTCCGGCGTGGCGTCGACCATGCTGGCCGGCAACAGCAGGTCGACACCGAAGGGCTTGTCGGTGAGATTGCGCACCGCGCGAATGCGCCGGCGCACTTCGTGGCTGTCGAGCCAGGAGCAGCCCAGAATGCCCATGCCGCCGGCGTTGCACACGGCCGCCACCAGTTCGGGCGGCGTGGCCCTGCCCTTGACGCCCATGCCGGCCAGAAAGATCGGGTACTCGATCCCGAGGTCATCGCAAAGACTGGTGTGCAGCACGTTTTTGCTCATGGCTTGTTGTCCTTTGCCGGTTCAATGGTGCTCGAAAATCGCGTCAGGGTCCGGCGGAAGAGCGCCTATTTGCCGCGCAGTTTGGGATCGAGCAGGTCGCGGATCGCGACGCCCAGCAGGTTCGAGGCCAAGACCGTGATGCAGATCGCAAGACCGGGAAAGATCACGATCCACGGTGCGGTCAGCGCGAGGGTGGTGGCCGAACCCGACATCATCAGGCCCCATGACGAATCGGGTTCCTGGATGCCGGCGCCGAGGTAATCGAGCGCCGCCTCCTGCACGATCGCCAGACCAAGATAGGCGGTCGCGATCACCAGCAGCGGCGCAAAGGTGTTGGGCAGAATGTGCCGCCACATGATGCGCAGGTCACTGCAGCCGGTCGCGCGCGCGGCCTCGATGAAGGTGGCGTTCTTGAGCACCAGCACGCTTGAGCGCGCGATGCGCG
>JAYVST010000840.1:0-2344 GCA_043775255.1 Burkholderiales bacterium | reverse complement strand
CGGTCACACCGGCGATCGGCGCGCCCACTGCGGTATAGGAGAGATTGAGTTCCGCTTCCCGCACCCGCGCTTCGGCCGATTGCATGGCCGCGTTCGAGGTCTTGAAGCTGGAGGCGGCGTCGTCGGCTTCGCGCTGGCTGATGGCGCGCTTGGCGACCAAGTCCTTGAGCCGCTCGGCTTCACGCTGGGTTTGTTCATTCCTTGCGCGCTCCTGCGCCACGCCGGCGCGTGCCTGCGTCAGCGCGATCTCGAAGGGCGCACGGTCGATCTGGAACAACGCGGCCCCGGCCCGTACCGGGCTGCCTTCGCTGTACAGCACTCCGCCGAGGATGCCGGACACGCGCGCGCGTACCTCGACCTCCTTCGACCCCTCGGTACGTCCGACGGCCTCGATCAGCACCGGCACCTCGCGCGGCGCCACCTCGATCACGCTGACCGTGGGCGGCGGTGGCGCGGGTGGCGGCGGCGGTGGCTTGTCACAGGCGGCACTGATGAAGGCAGTTACGGCGAGCAGCAAAGCGGCACGTATCGAAGCTGGGGTACGCATGGGGTCGATTCCGGAGAGGCGTGCCGATCGGCGCATGTACAAGCTGCGCGAACCGGGGCGGGAGAGCCACAGTGTAGCAATCGCACGTCGAAATCGACGCCCGGCGCGCCGTCGCGGGTTTGGCCGTGTGTGACCAGCCGCCTACAATTCGGCAGGTCTGCCCGAGTAGCACAATTTTCCCGAAAGACAACTCATGCAAGCCGTAGCCGTAATCCATTCCCTGCCGGTCACCGACCCCGCCTGTTTCACCGACATCGAAATGCCCGACCCCATGCCCGGTCCGCGCGACCTGGTCGTGGCGGTGGAAGCGGTGTCGGTCAACCCGGTCGATTGCAAGCAGCGCATGGTCAAGCCGAAAGCGGCCGGTGCGCCGCGCGTGCTTGGGTTTGATGCCGCAGGCACGGTGCACGCGGTGGGCAGCGCTGTCACCCTGTTCAAGCCGGGCGACCGCGTGTTCTATGCCGGCGATGTTGGTCGGCAGGGCAGCAATGCCCGTTTGCATGCGGTTGACGAACGCATCGTCGGGCACATGCCGGCCACGCTCGATTTTGCCGCCGCCGCCGCCTTGCCCCTGACCGCGATCACCGCCTGGGAAGCGCTGTTCGACCGCCTCAAGGTGAGCGCGCCGCCCAGGGCGCAGCCGCGCAAGTCGCTCCTGATCATCGGCGGCGCCGGCGGGGTGGGGTCGATCGCCATCCAACTGGCCGCCAAAGTGGCGGGTCTCAAAGTGATCGCCACGGCATCGCGGCCCGAAACCGTCGCCTGGTGCCGCGCGCTGGGCGCGAGTGAGGTTGTCAATCACCACGGCGACTTAGTCGCCGAAGTTCGCGCCCTGGGCGCCCGCCATGTGGACTACGTGCTGCTGCTCAACGACGCCGACCGGCATTTCCCGGCCGCCGCGCAGCTACTGGCGCCGCAGGGCGGCATCTGCTCCATCATCCGCGCCGGCATGCCGCTCGACTTGTCCGCCCTGATGGGCAAGAGCTGCAGCGTGTCCTGGGAATTCATGTTCACCCGCCCCACCCACGCCACGGCGGACATGATCGAGCAGCGCTACCTGTTGAACGAAGTGGCGCGCATGGTCGACCAGGGCGTGATCCGCACGACCGTCAATCAGGCGCTCACGCCGATCAACGCCGCCAATTTGAGGCGGGCTCATGCGCTTGTCGAGGGTGGGCGCAGCATTGGCAAGGTGGTGCTGTCGGGGTGGGATTGAATTGCGGCGATAGGCCCGTTTGGGCCTGGCAATATGATGATGAAGACGAAGCGTTTTTTTCAATCCATCGATGGCTGGTCGAGGGAGATCTTCATCAGAACTTGCGGCTGCACGGCGAGCCTGTTTGAAAGCGGCCCGAATCGTCCCTTGCGAGATCCATTTCGTGGTCGAGCGCTTCCCGTGGCTCGATAGCCTGCAATCGTTTCCCATCAATGCTTTTCAGGCTTTGGCATATCCCAAATCCTTCCACTTGATCCCAATTCGGGAGCGTGCTAGGATGCGTCATGCGCGTCATCGCCATTTCCACACTGCGTGAATTCTGGCGCAAGCATGCATCAGCCGAAGTGCCTTTGCTCAACTGGTATGCCGAAGCCAGCCGCGCAACGTGGAAAAGTCCTGCAGAGGTGAAGGAGACTCACCGCAACGCCAGCTTCGTCGCCGGTGACCGCGTCGTGTTCAACATCAAGGGCAACGACTACCGTCTGATCGTGGCGATGCGTTACCGGCAGCAGATCATGTATGTGCGCTTCATCGGCACGCACCGCGATTACGACAAGATCGATGCGTCAACTGTGTGAGAA
>JAYVST010000839.1:0-4541 GCA_043775255.1 Burkholderiales bacterium | reverse complement strand
GGTGGTGATGGGCATAGTGGCGGTGCATCTCCCGGCAATGTAGCTTCGTTACTACAAGTGGTTCATTTGTAGTGATGTAGGTACGCATGCAGGGTGAATGGGTGCGGCTCAGCGCGCCCGGCTTGCCACGGACTACACATGTGAATGGCTGTCCAAATCCGCCATTACATGGCGACGAATCGGTCGCGGTCCGTTTTCAGAGTTGACGAGCTGTTCCTCGATGCCAAGCGTTGCAAAAAAACGGGCGTCACGTCGACTTTCGCGTTCGAATTCGCCTTCGTGGTCGCAAGCCGCCTTCTGGGCCATGACGATGCGGCCGGAAACGACGTTGTGCTATCATGCATGCATGAAAGCGTCAGTCAAGAACATCGGTGCAAGCGGTCAGATATCCCTTGGCAAGGAGTTCGCCGGTCGGCAGGTTTTGGTCGAAGAGCCTGAACCGGGGGTTTGGCTGGTGCGTACGGCCACAATCGTGCCCGACAATGATCGCTGGCTTCATACGCCCGAAGCCACGGATGCGCTGCGTGAATCACTCGCCTGGGCGGCAGCTACCCCGGCGCAGGCGACTGACTTATCGAACTTGCGGGAGAGTCTGAGCGATGGTGGGCAAGCCGGAACGAAGCGATCCAAACCAACCCGTCCGGCTCGATCTAAACAGTCCCGTATTCCTGCGTAGCTGGTTTGCGCTTGAAAAAGACGAAAAATTGCGCGTTCTCAACGCGCTGGAAAAGATCAACCTGTTGACCTGGTCGCAGGTGTACCGTGATGCCGGACTGAAGTGGGAGGCGATCACCAATTCCCCGGTCCCGCTACCGCCTGGGATCCAATCGGTCTATTCGATGCGAATCACGCAGGCACGGCGCGCGGTGACCTGTCGCGACTCTCAGTTCATGCGCATCCTGTGGATAGCGCCCGATCATGATGCGACCTATCGGCAATCGCGGAAGTAACCACAAGCGGCGAACGGGCACACCCCTCGACCACTTGACAGCACCGTCCAGGGACTCTTGCGCCGTGCGTATCACTGTGACGATCGATGCCGACGTTGAATTGATGCTAAAGCAGGCAATGCGCGAGTGCGGCAAGCCTTTCAAGCAGGTACTCAACGACGCAATCAGGCATGGCTTGCGCCGCGCCGGTACGAAAGCCGCATCACCGTTCAGGCAGTTGACTTTCAGCATGGGCAAACCGCTGGTTGATTTGACCGATGCCACGGCGCTCGCATCCAAACTTGAAGATCAGGCGCTGATCACCCGCCTGCGTCGAAAAGCGCCACGCCCAAAATAGGATTGCCTGACACCAATATTCTGGTGCGGGCGCAGAATCGAGATTCTGCAGCGCATGAGTTCGGCGCCTTATTCGAAGTTCGAATACCCGCAGGCGAAGCCTGGGGCGCCGGTACACTGTGACCTGCCGAAACCCTGGAGCCACACCATGCGCCTGAACCGTTTCATGATCCGCCCGCTGGTGGAGGCGGGTCTGCGTGAAGAACTCAATGCCGGCGACACCACCGGCGGCTTCCTGATCTGGGATGACGATCCTGTGCAGACCGGGCAGATCTATGCCAAGGGCCATGGTATCGCCTGCGGCCTGTTGTTCGCCGACGAGACCATCATGCTGATCGACCCGCAGGCGCAGGTCGAGCACTGCGTGGAAGAAGGCGCACCGATCGCCCCCGGCACGGTGCTGCTCAAGATTCGCGCGCGCGCCTCGGCGTTTTTCATGATCGAGCGCGCTGCGCTTGACTGGGTGCAGCAACTCTCGGGCATCGCCACCAAGACGCGCCGCTACATGGATTTGGTCAAGCACACCAATGTGCGTCTCACCGACACCCGAAAGGGCTGGCCAGGCCTGCGCATGGTGCAGAAATACGCGGTGCGGGTGGGCGGTGCGCACAACCACATCTTCAACCTGTCGAACTGCGTGCTGGTGAAAGACAACCACATCAAGATCGCCGGCAGCATCAAGAATGCCGTGGCGATCCTGCGCTCGCGCGCCCAGCACACCTTCAAGTTCGAAGTCGAATGCGAGTCGCTGGCGATGGTGCAGGAGGCGCTCGATTGCGGCGTCGAGATCATCATGTTCGACAACATGGACTTGGATGAAATGCGCGACGGGCTGAAGCTGGTCAACAAGCGCGCGATCACCGAGGCGTCCGGTGGCGTCAACGAGGCCACCATCGTGCCGATCGCCGAGACCGGCGTCGACGTGATCTCGGTGGGCGACTTGACCCACACGGTGAAGGCAGTCGACATCAGCCTGGATGTGCAGGACATCAAGCCGAGCGCACTGCGCACCATCGACCGGCTGCGGGCCGCCGGCTGATGGGCGAACCCACGCCCATGGCAGCGGAGCTCAGGTTCCGCAGCCGGCACGGCATCATCGTCGCGCTCGACGCCGATTCGGTCGACGCCTGCAAGAAGAGCATAGCCTTGACCACCAGGGTGGACGGTGTGGTGGGCTACAAGCTGGGCATGACCATGGCGCTGCGCCTGGGGCTGGCGGAGTCGGTGCGGCAGTTGCGCGCGCATACCGACCTGCCGCTCCTGTATGACCATCAGAAGGCGGGGCCGGATGTGTTCGACATGGCGGCCAAGTTCACCAGCCTGTGCGCCGAGGCCAAGGTGGACGGCCTGATCCTGTTTCCCACCGCCGGCCCGCGCGCGGTAGAAGGCTTCGTCGGTGAGACCATCAAGCGCGGCATGCTGGCGATCGTCGGTGGCGACCTGCCATTCCCGGACTACAACATCAGCGGCGGGGGCTATGTGGCCGACGACGCGCTCGAACGCATCATCGACAAGTCCATCGAATTCGGCGCCGACCATTTCGTCGTGCCCGGCAACACGCCGGACAAGCTGCGCCATCATTCCGCGCGCCTGAAGGGCAGGATCGCCAACCCCGTATTCGTGGTGCCCGGCATCGGTCCGCTCGGTGGCAGGATCGGCGACCTGGTCGCGGCGGCGAACGGCTGCAGCGTCTACGGCGTGGTGGGGCGTGCGGTCTATGGCGCGCCGGACCAGACCGCCGCGGCGCGCGCACTGGTGGACGAAGCGATGGCGGCGCTCTGATGCCGGAAGGCGCCGAACCACGCCCGGTGGTGCTGTTCGACTGGGGCGAGACCCTGATGTGGATACCCGGCATGATCCATGACCCGGACCGGCACTTGGCCTGCGTTGAGCGCATCTACGAAGCCGAGATCCGGCCGCATCTGGATGCGTGCCGCAGGAACTTGGCCGCGGCCGCTTTCATCGAGAACTATCTGCTCGCCTGCCGCCGGCAGATCGCGCAATCGAGAGAGACGCAGCGCGAGCACAGTTTCATCGATCGCTTTCGCATGGCCATGGAACTTTGCGGCGTCACGGATTTGCCGGCGCGCGCGGTGCTTGGCAACATGGCCGACGCGCTGGGGCGTGAAGTCGCGCAGCACGCGCGCCTGCTCGAGGGTGCTCTGGAGGTGATTCCGGCGCTGGCACAGTCATATCGCATGGGCGTGGTGTCGAATTACCCGCACGGGCCGGTGGTCGGCGCGTCGCTTGAGCGCTTTGGTCTGCGGCGGCATTTCGAGGTGATCGTCGTGTCTTCCGAGACAGGCTGGATGAAGCCGCATGCCGACTGTTATCGCCCGGCATTGGCGGCCTTGCCGGCGCCGCCCGGCCGCACCCTGATGGTGGGGGACGACCTCACCAACGATGTGAAGGGCGCCAAGGCCCTGGGTCTGTTCACCGCATGGATCGCGCCGCACGCGACCGATGTCCATCCGGAAGTGGATATTCACATCCGGACGCTGGCCGAACTCCCGGCCCATTGCGAGCGGCTCTTCGCATGAGACTGCCAAGCGCGCTGCTGATCGACGGTTCGTTTGTTGCGGCCGCATCCGGTGCGACCTTTGCGACGCACAGCCCGCTCGACTGCTCCACCTTAGGCCTGGTGGCGCGCGCCGACGCCATCGATCTCGATCGCGCCGTCGGCGCCGCGCGCCGCGCCTTTGACGGCGGTGCCTGGTCCGGCATGGCGCCGTTTGCGCGCGGCAAGCTGCTGCGCCGCATCGCCGACGGCATTCGTGCCGACGCCGTGCGCATCGCCGAAGTCGAAACCCGCAACGGCGGCAAGACCATCTCCAATTCGTTGAACGAGGTCGAAAGCGCCGCCAACGTGTTCGAGTATTACGCCGGCGCGATGGACAAGTTTTTCGGCGACACCATCCCGATGGGCGCCTCCGTGCTTGACTTCACCCTGCGCGAGCCGATCGGCGTGGTGGCCGCGATCACGCCCTGGAATTTTCCGTTCATGGCGGCGGCATGGAAGGTCGCGCCGGCGCTGGCGGCCGGTTGCACGGTGATTCTCAAGCCCGCCAGCTACACGCCGTTGACTGCCCTGATGCTGGGTGAGATCGCGTTGGCGGCGGGCATTCCGGCGGGCGTGCTGAACATTCTGCCGGGCCCCGGCGGCGCGCTCGGCGACGCGATCGCGGCGCATCCCGGCATCGACAAGATATCCTTCACCGGGTCCACCGCGACCGGCGCGGCCCTGCAGCGCAACGC
>JAYVST010000838.1:0-2212 GCA_043775255.1 Burkholderiales bacterium | reverse complement strand
GCGCCGTCAACCCACGTGTCGCCGCCATCCGGCCCGCGATGGCGAATCGCCTCTGCCATCACGGAGGCGCGTCGGCCCAATTCGCCTGACGCGAGATGCGGCGCGAACGTCAGGACCGCGACGACGCCGCACATTCGATTGGCCGAAAGTCAGGCGGAATCAACGGCGGGTGGGCTGCATGTGCCCACTACGTCGGATGATCAAAGCCGCCAGAAAGCGTACCCCGCCGATCGCACTTCCTCCGGGCTTAGCACGGACTTCACGTCCACTACGCCGCCGCCGGACCTCAACTGCCGCGCGAAATCAGCCGGCTTGAGCTTGCGATATTCCTTGTGCGCCACCGCCAGCACCACGGCGTCGGCCTCGGGCAGGCGCTCCCATTCGGTCAGGCCGATACCATATTCGTGCTGTGCCTCGTCGGAATCCGCCGCAGGATCATGGACGAAGACCTCGACGCCATAGCTCTTGAGTTCGGAGATGATGTCGATCACCCGCGAATTGCGCAGGTCGGGACAGTCCTCCTTGAAGGTCAGCCCAAGCACATTGACGCGCGCGCCCTTGATGGAACTGCCGGAGGCGATCATCAGTTTGATGGTTTTCTCGGCGATGAACTTGCCCATGCCATCGTTGATGCGCCGTCCGGCCAGGATCACTTCGGGGTGATAGCCGGTGGTCTCCGCCTTGTGGGTCAGATAGTAGGGGTCGACGCCAATGCAATGCCCGCCCACCAAGCCGGGGCGGAAGGGCAGGAAGTTCCATTTGGTACCGGCCGCCTGCAACACCTCGGAAGTGTCGATGCCGATGCGGTCGAAGATGATCGCCAATTCGTTCATGAAGGCGATGTTGATATCGCGCTGGCTGTTCTCGATCACCTTGGCGGCCTCCGCCACCTTGATCGATGATGCCTTGTGCACGCCGGCCGTGACGACGCTGCTGTACAGGGCGGCGACGCGTTCGAGTATTTCGGGTGTGTCGCCCGAAACCACCTTGAGAATCTTGGTGAACGTGTGCTCCTTGTCGCCTGGATTGATGCGCTCCGGCGAATACCCGACATTGAAGTCGGCTTTCCACTTCATCCCCGAATGCTTTTCGATTACCGGTACACACACCTCTTCGGTGGCGCCCGGATATACGGTGGACTCGAAAATCACCGTGGTGCCGCGTTTCATGAATTTGCCGGCCGTCTGGCTGGCGCCAACGAGGGGCGTGAAATCCGGCTGATGCGCGTCGTCCACCGGCGTGGGCACCGCGATGATGATCACGTCAGCCTCGGCGAGCCGCGCACCGTCGTCGGTGTATTCAAGATGAACCGCCGCGCGCATGTCGGCGTCCTCGACCTCACCGGTCGGATCCACGCCCGCGCGATAGCTGGCGATCTTGGCGCTCGACATGTCGAAGCCGATCACGCGGCGCTTTTTTCCGAAGGCGATCGCCAAAGGCAGGCCGACATAGCCCAGGCCGATCACCCCGATTGTCTTGAAATCACTCATCGAACTCCCCTTCCGATTCTTCTAGGCCTAACCCTGCTCGTCCCCGCCGAGATCCGCCCGCCCATACCGGCGCCGGACCTCGCAGCTCAGACCTTGTGATACCCACGATGCCAGTCCACGTAGCGCCGGATGCCGTCGGCCAAGGGGGTGCTGGGCTTAAATCCGACTGCGGCAAACAGGTCTGCGGTATCCGCGCTGGTCTCGGCCACATCGCCCGCCTGCATCGGCATGTGATTGAGGATCGCCTTCTTGCCGACCGCGGCTTCTATCAGTCCAATCATGTCCATCAGCGGAACCGGATTGCTGTTGCCAATGTTGAAAACGCGAAACGGCGCGGCGCTACGCGCCGGATCGTCATAACTGCCAGGGCTCGGGACGCTGGCCTGCGGAATCGCGTCAAGCACGCGCACCACACCTTCGACGATGTCTTCGACGAAAGTGAAATCGCGCCGCATGTTGCCATGGTTGAACACGTTGATCGGACGGCCTTCGACAATCGCCGATGTGAACAGCGCCATCGACATGTCGGGCCGACCCCAGGGGCCGTAAACGGTGAAAAACCGCAGCCCGGTGGTTGGCAAGCCGAACAGGTGGCTGTACGTATGCGCCATCAGTTCATTGGCGCGCTTGGTCGCCGCATACAGGCTGACCGGGTGATCGACGGGATCGCTGGTGGAGAACGGCAGCTTCGCGTTGGCGCCATAGACGCTTGAGCTGCTGGC
>JAYVST010000837.1:0-5746 GCA_043775255.1 Burkholderiales bacterium | reverse complement strand
CACGACGTACGGTTTCGCCGTGCCCTCGGTGAACGACACCACCGCCACGCGCTTGCCGTCGTCGAGCGCCACTTCCTCGTAATACGGCAGCATCATCGGATGCACGTAGCGACCGAACACGGTATCCATCACCCAGAGCTCAAGGTCCGGTCGCTGGATGCCGCTGATGACGCCATCGTCTTCCACACCCAGAAGCAGGCAACCGCCCTTCAGGTTGGCCAAAGCCACGATTTCTCCGGCCAGTTGCTCCGGGCGCAGATCGTCGCGCTTGAACTCCACGCCCGAGCTTTCGCCGTTGGCAATGAGTTGCAGCAACTCGTTTTTCAGCATGACTCTTTCACTTCCCGGTAAAATTTCAAACTTGGTCTCGCGCTGAACAAATTGATCAGTGAACCGGTAGCGACCTGCATACTGCCACGCGGGCCGAGCAAGTACCCGGCCTGGGCCCAGGTTCCATTGACGTTCTGCGCGAAGGATTTCAAGGATGCCGGACTGAAACGTCCCGGATGCTTGTGAGAAATGAATGACTGGGTTCCGCGCAAGAGCGGATCGCGCGCCAACGCTGCCGTCAGCGCCAGCGCCGGACGCGCCAACTCGCTTCCGTCCCAGAGTCGCCGCAGCGCACGGAAGATGACCAAGCGCGGATTGGGTCCGTAAAGAGCGGCGATATGTCGACAGGCCAACCCCTGTGCCATTCGCGTGGGCTTGCCCAGAGAGTTCATCTCGACGATTTCGGCGACGTACTCGTCGCCAGGCGCCGACTGTGGCAAACGTGCGAACAGCGATGACACGTCTTCGAGCAGCATCGTGCGCGCGGCGTGCGGACCACTGAATCCGAAGCGAAACCGAGTCTGGTCAAACGTTCTTGGCGGATGTCGAGATTGATCAAAGAAGTCTAACGAGGTTGTGCCTCAGACCGACAAGTGGTATTGGATGACATGGCTGGAAGTAGCGGTGGACGATGGCTCCGGTCGAGCCGCCTGGGACGTGCCCAGGGACATGGGAGATCGAAGCTCAATGGGGTCCGAAGTCCCCGAGGACGAACGGAGCCAGCGATGAGCCTATCACACAGCGTCTGCGAAGTTCTGCGCGACCACGTCGCGCTGGAGAACGCAAGCATCTATCGGATGTACCTGAATGTCTACGAAAGTGAATATAAAATGTGAAGAAAGTTCGCCCTCAAGACCCGGTTAGATGAGTGATTTTTCGGGTGCTGTCGCGAGTGCGGTCGCTGCGGCCGAAACAGTTTGCGCATCACCGCTAGAATTGCGCTTCGAGGAGAACTTTCCGATGAAATCCGAACAATTTCCCAAGCTTTCCAATCGTGCCTCAGCGCTCGGCACCGAGAACGCCTTCGTGGTGTTGGCCGAGGTCACGGCGTTGCAACGCGCCGGGCGCGACATCATTTCCTTTTGCATCGGCCAGCCCGATTTCCCGACACCGGTCAACATCCAGGATGCCGCGATCAAGGCGATCCGCGACGGTCGCCACGGTTACACGCCATCGAACGGCATTCCGGAATTGCGCGAGGCCATTGCGCGGGAAGTCAAGCGCATGCGCGGCCTGAACGTCGCCGCCGATGACGTCGTGGTCGGCTCCGGCGCCAAGCCCTTCATCGCTTACGCAATCTTGTCGACCACCGATTCCGGTGCCGGCGACGAGGTGATCTACCCGAACCCGGGCTTTCCGATCTACGAGTCGCAAATCGTCGCCAACGGCGCCGTTGCGGTGCCTCTGGGACTGAAAGAGGCGCGCAATTTCGCCTTCGATCCGGCCGATCTCGAAGCGGCGATCACCCCGCGCACCAAGATGCTGATTCTCAACACGCCGCACAACCCCACCGGTGGATCGCTCGGCGCGAAGGATTTGGCCGACATCGCCGCGATCATGCGCCGCCATCCGCAGGTGTGGATCTATGCCGACGAAATCTACTCGCGGCTGATGTACGACGGCGCCTTCCAGTCCATCGCCGCCCTGCCCGACATGCTGGAGCGCACCATCATTTCCGACGGCGCCTCCAAGACCTGGGCCATGACCGGCTGGCGCATCGGCTACGCCGTCAACCGGACGCTCGCGCCCACCTTTACGCGCTGGGTCACCAACACCGAATCCTGCGCCTCGCACATCAGCCAGTGGGCGGCGGTGGAAGCGTTGAACGGTCCGCAGGATGCCGCCGAGATGATGAAAGCGTCCTTCCTCAAGCGCCGCGACCTGATCGTCGGTTTGTTGAAGCAGGTGCCAGGGGTTGCATGTCTGACGCCGGGCGGCGCGTTTTACGCCTGGCCAAACGTCACCGAAGCGTGCCGCATGACGGGCTGCGCCGATTCCGAAGAGTTGCGCAAGAAGCTGCTCAACGAAGCGGGCGTGGCTGTGCTGGCCGACATCCACTTCGGCGCACGCGTGGCCGGTGAGGGCCAGCACATCCGCTTCTCGTATGCGGCTTCGGAAGAAGCCATCAGGGGTGGCGTGGCGCGGATCGCCGATTGGGTGCGCAAGAACACCCGCTAATCCAGCGCCGCTTTCGATGGCGGCATCACAAAAGCATGCAGCCGCACCGCCGGCACCGCCGGTACCGCCGGCCCACCGGCACCGCCCGCAAAGGCGGTCGGCGGCAAGTGCGTACAAGAAAACAGGGGAAGCGACGATGCGACTGATGCGAACCATATTGGCGATTGCCGGGCTATGCGCCGCGTTGAACGCGACTGCGGCGGAATTCACGCCCCACATCCCCACGCTGGGGCCGATTCCAGTCGATTTCATCCTGTTCGCCTGCGTTTTGCTTGGCATCGCCTTGTTTCATCGCCATACCTTCAACATCGCCGTCGGTGGCCTGGCGGTTGTCACGGTCTACAAGGTGCTGGTGACAGGATTCAAGGCCGGGCCTGGCCTGGCTGGGCTTGGCCTTCATCTTGGGCATGAGTGGGTGACTCTGGCGAATCTGCTCGGTCTTCTCCTGGGCTTTGCGCTCTTGTCCAAGCATTTCGAAGACAGCCGCGCGCCGGACATCCTTCCGCACTACCTGCCGGACGACTGGAAGGGCGGATTTGTCCTCCTCATCCTGGTGTTTGTGCTCTCGGCGTTCTTAGACAATATCGCGGCCGCGCTGATCGGCGGCACGGTTGCGGCCGGCGTGTTCCGGCACAAAGTGCACATTGGTTACCTCGCGGCCATCGTGGCGGCATCGAATGCGGGCGGGTCGGGCTCGGTGGTCGGCGATACCACCACGACCATGATGTGGATCGACGGCGTCAACCCGGTCGATGTGCTTGGCGCGTATGTCGCCGCCGGCACGGCACTGGCGTTTTTCGGCGTCGCGGCCGCGCGCCAGCAACATGCCTACAACCCGATCACCCAGGACTCGCCGCCGGGCATCCGCGTCGATTGGGCGCGCCTGGGCATCGTCGGCTTCATCCTTCTGGTGGCGATTGCGGCCAATGTCACGGCCAACCTGAAATATCCCCATGTGCTCGACCACTTTCCAGTCATTGGCGCGGCCGTCTGGATCGCCATCTTGCTGGCCATACCGGTACGCAAACCCGAATGGTCCCTGCTGCCCGACGCGCTCAAGGGCGCCGTGTTCCTGCTGTCGCTGGTGACCATCGCGTCGATGATGCCGGTCGAGCACCTGCCGGCGGCTTCATGGCAAACCGCCTTGGGGCTGGGATTCGTCTCGGCGGTATTCGACAACATCCCCCTCACCGCATTGGCCCTGAAGCAGGGCGGATACGACTGGGGTTTTCTCGCCTATGCGGTGGGCTTCGGCGGGTCCATGATCTGGTTTGGCTCTTCCGCCGGCGTTGCGCTCGCCAACATGTTTCCGGAAGCGCGTTCAGTGGGCGCCTGGCTCAAGGGTGGGTGGCATATTGCGGTGGCCTACGTGCTGGGCTTCGCAGTGATGCTTGCAGTTGCGGGCTGGCATCCTACGGACAAGCGCGTCAGGGGCGGGACGCCTCCGGCGGCGGCCGCTGTAAACGCCCCCGCGCCTGCGCCCACGCCTGCCCCAGCCCCAGCCCAGGACGCGCCGGCTGGCGGTGAAGCGCAAGACCTGCTGAAGAAAGGTTATTGACTCGAGATGCAACTTGGCGACATCACCACCCTGCAATGGATAGCCGCCGGTCTCTTCGGCGTGGCGCTGGTTCACACGTTCTCTACACCGTTTTTTCATCATCTCGCCCGGCGCTGGCCGGCGCATGCCGGGGCCTGCCACCTTCTGGGCGAAGTTGAAGCGGTCTTTGGTTTCTGGGCCATGGTGATGATGGTGTGCATGTTCGCGCTTTCCGGCAAACAAACAGCCATCGGCTATCTCGATGCGCGGGAATTCACCGAACCCATGTTTGTTTTTGTCGTGATGGTGATTGCCGCCAGCCGGCCGGTAATGGGCGTAGCCAAAGACTTGGTCAGGGTGGCCGGCGCACTCGTCCCGTTGCGGCGTGAGCTGCGGTTCTATTTCGTTGCCCTGGCAATGGTGCCTCTGCTTGGCTCGCTCATCACCGAGCCGGCAGCGATGACGCTGGCAGCGATGTTGCTGCGCGACCGGATTTTCGCCTCCGGCCTTTCAACCCGTCTCAAGTACGCCACCGTAGGCGTGCTGTTTGTCAACATTTCGATCGGCGGCATGTTGACGCCGTTCGCGGCGCCGCCGGTGCTGATGGTGGCGGCCAAATGGGGTTGGGACTTCAACTTCATGATCGGCACCTTCGGCTGGAAGGCGGCGATCGCCGTGCTCGTCAACGCCCTGGCGCTGACCCTGTTGTTTCGCAAGGAACTGGTTGGCCTGAAAGCCGTGCCGGGCGATATTGCCGGCGCCGACGATGCCCCCCGAATCGTCAAGGTGGTGTGCCTGATGTTCCTGGGCGGCGTGGTGGTCTTCGCGCACTATGCAGAGGTGTATCTCGGGCTGTTCGTTTTTTTCCTGGCATTCGCCCATGCGTATCCGCGCTACCAGGAGCGCCTGATCATGCGCGAGGCTTTCTTTGTCGCGTTCTTTCTGGCCGGGTTGGTGGTCCTGGGCGGGCAGCAGGACTGGTGGCTCAAGCCGCTTCTGCTGAGAATGAGCGAGAACCAGGTGTTCTTCGGCGCCATTGCATTGACCGCGGTGACCGACAACGCCGCGTTGACTTACCTGGGTTCCCTGGTAGACGGACTTTCCGAGGGCTTCAAATATGCCTTGGTGGCGGGCGCGGTGACCGGTGGCGGCTTGACGGTGATCGCCAACGCGCCCAATCCGGCGGGCTTCTCGATCCTGAAATCCCATTTCGACGACGAGGCGATCCATCCGCTCGGATTGCTGGCGGCGGCGATCCTGCCCACCGCTGTCGCCGCAGCCGCATTTCGCCTGCTGTAGGAAGTCGCACACTCATGCATTGTCGAGCTCGGTGTCCGCCCAACCAGCGGCGTCCGATGCACCGCGCGCAGGTCAAGGCAACGGTAGCGAGCGCGGCCTGGGGTTGATCCGCTTGGCGGCTCCGGCAAATTTCGCTGCGATGCCGATCGGACGCGGACGGCTCGGGTGTAGACTTTTATCGCTGTCGGGGCATCCGATCGGATCTGTTGTCAACTTTTGGGGAGTACGTCCATGAGCATGTTGAGCGAAGAAGAATTGGCCCGGCTGGCGCCGGCTGAATCGTCGCTGTTCCCGTCGCCAATCCCGGTGCAGGCGGTTTCGTCGGACGAATTCATGCCGGCGCCGCAAACGCCGCGTCAGCGCGAGTTCGAGGCGCGCGTGAAAGCCATCGGTAGCGAAATG
>JAYVST010000836.1:0-3873 GCA_043775255.1 Burkholderiales bacterium | reverse complement strand
TTCTTGCGCGTTTTCGCCAGGTTGCCGGCAATCCTCATGCGCAGCGCGTTCAACTTGATGAAGCCGCCGGCATCGGCCTGGTTGTAGGCGCCGCCGTCGTCATCAAACGTGGAGATTTTCATGTCGAAGAGCGAATCGGTGGCTGACTCGCGGCCTGTCACCATCATGGTGCCCTTGTAGAGCTTCAGGCGAACCTTGCCGTTGACGGTTTTCTGCGACTCGTCGATGAGCACCTGCAGAAGCTTGCGTTCGGGCGAGAACCAGTAGCCGTTGTAGATCAGGCGCGCGTAGCGCGGCATCAGGTCGTCTTTGAGCGACAGGACTTCGCGGTCCATGGTGATGGACTCCATCGCGCGGTGCGCCTTCCAGATGATGCTGCCGCCGGGAGTCTCATAACAGCCGCGTGACTTCATGCCCACATAGCGGTTCTCGACCATGTCGAGCCGACCGATGCCGTGCTTGCCGCCGATGGTGTTGAGGGTGGCAAGCACCGTGGCCGGCGACATCTTCTTGCCGTCGATGGCGACGATATCGCCTTTGGCAAAAGTGAGTTCGATCAGCTGAGGCTTGTTGGGCGCCTTTTCGGGCGAGACCGTCAGGCGCCACATCGATTCTTCCGGCGCGAAGTTCGGGTCTTCGAGGATGCCGCCCTCGTAGCTGATGTGCAGCAGGTTGGCGTCCATCGAATAGGGTGCGCCGCCGCCGCTTTTGCCAACCCGGCGCTTCTTGAAGTCGACCGGGATGCCGTGTTTGTCCGCGTAGGCCAGCAGCTTGTCGCGCGACAGGAGGTCCCATTCGCGCCAGGGGGCGATGACCTTGACGTTGGGCATCAGGGCATAGGCACCGAGTTCGAAGCGCACCTGATCGTTGCCCTTGCCGGTGGCGCCGTGCGAAATGGTGTCGGCCTTCACCTTGCGGGCAATGTCGATCATGCGCTTGGCGATGAGTGGCCGGGCGATCGAGGTGCCGAGCAGGTATTCGCCCTCGTAGAGCGTGTTGGCACGGAACATCGGGAAGACGAAGTCGCGCACGAACTCTTCTTTCAGGTCGTCGATGAAAATGTTTTCCGGCTTGATGCCCATCTTCAGTGCCTTGGCGCGTGCGGGGGCGACTTCTTCGCCCTGGCCGATGTCGGCGGTGAAGGTCACCACTTCGCAGCGGTAAGTGTCCTGCAGCCATTTGAGGATGACGGAGGTGTCCAGACCGCCGGAATAGGCCAGGACCACTTTCTTGATCTTGTCGCTCATGTCGCTTCCACTTTTCCAAGTAACAGGTATTCCAGGAGGGCCTTCTGCACATGCAGGCGGTTCTCCGCCTCGTCCCACACCACGCTTTGCGGGCCGTCGATGACTTCAGCTTCGACTTCCTCGCCGCGATGCGCCGGCAGGCAGTGCATGAACAGCGCCTGCGGGTGCGCCACTCGCATCATGTCCGCATCGACGCACCAATCGGCAAAGGCCAACCTGCGCGCTTCGTTCTCGGCCTCGAAACCCATGCTGGTCCACACGTCGGTGGTTACTAGATGAGCACCGCGCACGGCGCCCATGGGATCGGTGAATTCTTCGAAGTTGTCTGCGCCGAAAAGGCCGGCGCGCTCAGGCTCGACTTCGTAACCCGGCGGGGTCGAGACGTGCACGTTGAAGTCAAGTACCTCGGCGGCCTGCAGCCAGGTGTTGCACATGTTGTTGGAATCGCCGATCCAGGCGACCGTCTTTCCCTGGATCGAGCCCTGCCGCTCGATGAACGTGAAGATGTCGGCTAACACCTGGCAAGGATGGTATTCGTTGGTCAGCCCGTTGATCACCGGCACGCGCGAGTGGGCGGCGAAGCGTTCGATGATGTCCTGCTCGAAGGTGCGGATCATCACCACGTCGACCATACGGCTGATCACCTGGGCCGCATCTTCCACCGGTTCGCCGCGTCCCAGTTGGGTGTCGCGAGTGGACAGGAAGATCGAGGAGCCGCCCAACTGCTGCATACCGGCCTCGAACGACAGGCGGGTGCGAGTCGAGTTCTTCTCGAAGATCATCGCCAGGTGGCGATCGAACAAGGGGTGGTAGGTTTCGAAGGCCTTGAATTTCGCCTTCAGCCACATCGAGCGTGCAAACAGGTGCTCGTATTGTTCGCGGGTGAAATCGCGGAATTGCAGGAAGTGCTTGATCGCCATGGGGGCGCTGCCCTGCGCGTTTTCGCGGCGCATGGCGGATAATCGAATGTAATTCACGATTATAGCCGAGGGCAGGGGCCAAACCGGTGTTGCGCCGCGCTCGCCCGACCGTCCGCGTCTCAGGGAAAACGCACCCGATGGCCGCATCGCCGACACAACGCTGGCTGGTTTTCAATGGCGATGCGGACGGTATTTGCGCTGCCCATCAACTGCGCCTTGCGGGTCTCGAAGCCGATCGCTTCGTCACCGGCGTCAAGCGCGACATCCTGCTGCTGGACCGGGTGGAGGCCGGCGCGGGAGACCAGGTGGTCGTGGCCGACATATCGCTCGACAGCAACCGTGGGCATTTGAAGCGACTTCTCGACGCCGGTGTCAGGGTGGACTGGTATGACCATCACTATCCCGGCGACATTCCCGTTTCGGCTTTGCTTTCGGCGCACATCGACACCGACAGCGAGACCTGCAGCAGCCTGATCGTCGACGGCGTCATCGGCGGCCGCTTTCGCCATTGGGCGGTGGCGGCGGCGTACGGCGACAATTTGCACGGTGCTGCCGCCGCTGCCGGCAGGTCTTTGGATGCGGCGAGCCTGGCGGCACTGCGCGAGCTTGGCGAATTGATGAACTACAACGCCTACGGCGAATCGGTCGCCGATCTGCATGTGCCCCCGGCCGAACTGTTCGCGCGTGTCGCGCCTTGGGCCGATGCGCTCGAATTCATCCGCGCAGACGCCCTGGTGGCGCAATTGCGCACCGGGTTTGCCGAAGACATGGCGCGTGCGCGTGCCGTTGCGCCGCTGCGGCAGAGCGCGCTTGCCGTGGTGCTGGTACTGCCGCAAGCGGCCTGGTCGCGGCGCGTCAACGGGGTGTTCGCCAATGAACTCGCGCGCGCGCGCGCCGACCGGGCGCATGCGATCCTGGTTGATACCGGAGATGGCTATGTGGTGAGCGTGCGTGCGCCCCGTGCGGACCCGCGCGGCGCCGATGTGCTGTGCCGTGGCTTCGCAACCGGCGGCGGCCGGGCCGCAGCGGCCGGTATCAACCTTTTGCCGGCAGCGGAATTGGCGTGGTTTGTCGAATCATTCGAGCGCGCATTCGGCACGCCGCCGGTCGTGGCAACTGGCTAGCAACGGCTGTGCGGCAGCTGTTATGCAGGCGCGGTCTTCAACGCACCGAACCGCTAGAATGACCGGCTTTGCGCGCCGCGTTCGGTCCTTTCGGCCGCTGCCAAGCGCAAAATCCACGGAGGCAAACACGATGTTGAATCGCCGCAGTTTCGTCAAGGTCGCGGCCGCTGCCGGCGTACTTGCACTGCCAGACATGTCGGCGGGCCAAGGCGCCTGGCCCGCCAAGCCGGTCCGTGTCATCAACCCGTTCCCGGCCGGTGGCGGGACCGATACCTTCCTGCGCCCGGTCGCGGCCCGCCTTTCGCAGGCTCTGGGCCAGCAGTTCACGGTGGAAAACTTAGGGGGCGCCGGCGGAACCGTAGGCGCGGCCGCAGCGGCAAAAGCGCCGCCGGACGGCTACACCCTGTTTTGCGGCGCGGTGCACCACACGATCGCCGAGTCCCTGTACACCCGCCTGCCGTACGGCATCGAGCGCGATTTTGTGCCGGTGACCGTCTTAGCCTACATCCCGAACGTGATCGTGGTGCATCCCAAGTACACCGAGATCAACACCTTCGCCGACTTTCTCGCCTACGCGCGCAA
>JAYVST010000835.1:0-7590 GCA_043775255.1 Burkholderiales bacterium | reverse complement strand
CGCGCCGATCTCCAATTCGAAGTGCTTGGCCACCTTGTACTGGTTGACCACCTTGCCGGTGGCCAGTCCGATCGCATCGGCGCCGGCGAGCTTGCCGGCATCGACCCGGGCCTTGATCTTCGCCAGATTCCGCTCGGTGACCACCAGCAGCGCTTCGCGCTTGTGCGCGCGCAGCTTCGCCAATTCCGGATTGCGGCAGGCCACCAGTCGCTCCGCCGGGTAGTCTGGCGAACTCAGTTCGAGCAGATTGCGTTCATCGAACAAACCCAACTGCAACTGCCCCTGTTCGACTAGGGCGCGAATCGACACGCTCTTGAGCGCCGTGATCCAGCCAACCCCTTCGGTTTCACGCATCGTGGCGATGGCTTTGCTGGAGATCATGCCGCAGTCGCCCACCAGTACCAACTGCTCAATGCCGAAGTCTTCGCGCAACCGTGTGACCTCGGCCAATACGGTCTGGCTGTCAGCCACATTGCCTTCATGCACCGAGATCGCCACCGGACAGCCACGCGCATCGGTGAGCAGGCCATAGTTCACCTGCAAGGTGCCGTGCTTGCGGTCGCGGCTATAGCCACGCTTGGCCAACGGACAGGTGGTGCCCTCGAAATAGCTGGAAGACAGGTCATACAACACCAGGCCTCCGGCTGTGAGGTGGCGGGCCGCCAGCTTCTTCTGCAACCCATCCTGCCTGGCCAGAAACCAATCCATCGCCGCGTACAGCTCGTCCTCACCGGCATCGGCCATACCGAAATCCTCGGCCAGCGTCGTGGAGTGCCACCAACGCGTCGTCGCCAGCTTGGTATGCGGGGCGATGATGCGCGCGGCGACCATAGCGCACACCACATCACGTTGCCGACTCGGACGTGCACCCAGCAGGGCGGCGAAACCCAGGCGTTACATGACTACACGAACGGCTTGCGTCGGCCCGTGAATCCGCGACCCGACCACCTCGAAGCGACCGCTAAGCGGGTCCAGCTGCTCGCCTCGAAGCACGGCTCGAATGCCGTGAATCTGCTCATCGGAGAGAGAGGAGAGGTTGGCCAGAGTGCGCTTGCGCACCCGCTTGCCCTCGCGGTAGGACTCGCGCAACAGGTAGGAGGGGCGTGAGCCCCGATTCGGAACCGCATCGATGTGCATGGCTACATACTACACATTCGACCCACAACGTCAAGCGAATTACATGGCTACATTATGACCCTGAAATCAAGCCCGAAACCGAACCATCTCACTCTCATATCGCCCCCGTCGCCGCAGCGCCGCTGCGGGGAACTTCGGGTTAGTGCCCTCCGGGGCGAGAGCAGGGTGCGAAACCGCAACTTAGGCGCCGCCGGTCCGTCTTGCGAACCTTACGCCACTTTAAAATTGTCAGAAATATTGTTATACTTCTACCATTCTGAAGCGACCGCCATGCAAACCATTGCCAAACAAGTCCTTGCGCACGCTGCCGGATTGCCGGAAGGCACCCCATTGGTCGCCAAGGAACTGCTGCACCTGGGCAACCGCGCAGCCGTAGACCAAGTGCTGTCCCGCCTAGTGCTACGTGGCGCCCTGCTGCGTGCCGGTCGCGGCATCTACGTCGTGCCCGTCGAAAGCCGCTTTGGCACCCGAGCGCCTTCTGCCGTCAAGATGGTCGAGGGCTTGGCGATTCAGCATGGGGAAACCATCGTGTCGCACGGCGCCGCTGCTGCCAACGCGCTGGGCCTGACAACGCAGGTGCCAATGCGGGCGGTCTATCTCACGTCCGGTCCCAGTCGCCGTTTAAAGCTTGGCGCACAAACGCTCGAGTTCCGGCACGCGCCAATTTGGCAGTTGATCTTTCCTGGCCGAACCGCTGGCGAGGCGGTGCGGGCGTTGGCCTGGCTGGGCCCGGAAAAAGCCAGAGAAGCGATCCAAAAACTACGGACCAAACTACCGGCGTCTGAACTGAAGGAGATCGCGTCGGCACGATCTCGCTTTCCGACGTGGATGGCCCAGGAAATCAGCGCCTTGGTGACTGATGGCTGAGTTTCTCAAACTCTCCAGCGCCGAACGCCTGGACGCGCTCAACGCCGCGGCCGACGCATCAGGCCTGCTGCCCCATCTGTTGGAAAAAGACATTTGGGTGGTCTGGACGCTGCGGCACCTATTCGCCGGCCCTTATGCGCAGCACTTGGTATTCAAGGGCGGCACGTCCTTGTCGAAAGCCTATGGTGTGATCCGGCGCTTCTCCGAAGACGTGGATCTGACCTATGACATTCGCGCCATCGCCAATGATTTGGTGGGCGATGCACAGGCGCCACTGCCCGCCAGCAAGAGCCAAGAGAAGAAGTGGACCAAGGAGATCCGTGCACGCCTCTCGGAATGGGTCAGCGCCGAGATCGTGCCACACCTCAAGCTCGATCTTGAGCGACATGACTTATCGGCCACCGTGCGCGCGGAGGACGATAAAGTTTTCATCGACTACGCACCGCTGAGTATCGGTACCGGCTACGTTGCGCCCGCAGTCATGCTGGAGTTCGGCGCACGGTCGACCGGCGAGCCCAGTGAGCCACGCGCGATCCATTGCGACGCGGCCGCCCATCTGCAAAGCATCACGTTTCCAAGCGCGACGCCGAAGGTCATGCGTGCCGAACGCACCTTCTGGGAGAAGGCCACAGCGATTCACGTCTTCTGCGCGCAAGGCGAGTTTCGCGGCGGTGAGCGCTTTGCGCGGCACTGGCATGACGTGACGAGACTGGATATTGCCGGCTTCGCCGATGCCGCCATCGCGGACAAAGCCCTCGCCCGCGCAGTTGCCGAGCACAAGAGCGTGTTCTTTGCAGAGAAGAGCGCCATTGGCGAGGTCATCGACTATCGCGCGGCCGTCGCAGGCGGGCTTCAGCTCGTACCTGATGACACCGCGCTGGCTAAATTGGCGGCCGACTATCACCACATGGTCGACGACGGTCTGTTTCTCGATGATGCCGAACCTTTCGAAGCGCTGCTGGAGCGATGCCGAGTCATTCAGCAGAAGGCCAACGCGCCGTGAACATATCGATAGGACGCATTCGACAACAAAGATCAATGCGGCTATCTGATTCGACCTCATGACGGTCCACGCAAGCGATTCGATCCCAAGAAATTTCTTTCAGGATCTATCAGCATCTATCGAAGACCATCGGGTGCCATTCAAGGGCAAGCATTCGAGATCTATCGGTATCGATCGATTCGCGCAACGACCCTGGGCGCTGCCTTCAGTTCGCTCCAGAACCCGGACCGTTAGCGACGGACAACGATCGCATCGAATGATGTAGGTTATTGTCATCTTTCATTTATCCGCCAAATATTTTATCGTCACGGACACGGCTGACCGCCATTGCGTAGGCGCGGGACCGGGTATGCAAGATCGATGGCTTGAATGCTGGCAGCCAGCCACGTGGCTGGTGCCGCAGCCAAGGTTGGAACCGCTCGCTCCGGGCAGTTTGGCTCACCCTTTCCGCGATTGACAATATTATGTCCAAAGAGACATAATTTCGTCGATTTCGAAACAAGTTCGCAAACCCCTCAAATGGGTCGGTTCTGCCAAGCGCGATCTGGATGCGATGCCAGAGGATGTCAAAGACGTCTTTAGTCACGCGATCGACCTGGCTCAAGCCGGCGGCAAACATCAGGACGCCAAGGTGCTGACAGGATTTGGTTCTGCGGGCGTTCTGGAAGTGGTTGACGACCACCATCAAGGCGACACCTTTCGGGCGGTCTACACCGTCAAGTTTTCCGGATGGGTCTATGTGTTGCACTGCTTCCAAAAAAAGTCCAAGAGCGGAATTTCGACACCAAAGCCCGATATGGACCTGATCATTTCTCACCTGAAAGCCGCCAGGCACGATTTTGAAATTTGGCAGGCACAGCATGGAGTACGCAAATGAATAAACCGCAAGAGATCACGATTCAAGAAGGCAGCACCAATGTCTATGCAGACTTGGGATACGCGGACGCAGCCGAAATGCAGCGCAAATCCAGACTCGCAGGTGAAATCACGCGCTCGATCAAGACACGTCGCCTGACACAGGCGGATGCCGCAATCGTGCTTGGCATCGACCAGTCCAAGGTCTCCCGCATCACACGGGGCCAGTTTCGCGGCGTCAGCGAGGCCAAGCTGCTTGAGTTGGTGGCCAGGTTGGGGCACGACGTGAAGATCGTGGTCGGCCCCGTGCGCCGCCGCGCGGGCAAGATCGAGTTGCAGTTTGCTTGACAGAGGGCCAAGGCACCTTTTTGCGCCGCGCAGACGCGGCGTCGGCGGCCGCTATCGGTCGAGACCAAGTTGACGGCACAACACGACCAGCGCTTCATACATGATGTGCGCCGCCAGCGACGCCGTCATGCCCAGATGATCGTGCGGCGGGCTGACGGTGTTGACATCGACCCCCACGATGTTGAGCCCGGCTAAGCCGCGCACCAGTTGCAGGCCTTCGCGCGCGGAAAAGCCGCCCCAGCTGGGTGTCGCCACGCCGGGCGCGCACGACGGATCGAACGAATCCATGTCGTAACACAGGTAGACCGGGCGCCCGGCCAGCGCTTGCTGCAACTGAGCCAGCAGCGCCGGAATGCCGCGTTGCATGACCTCGTTCATGCTGATGACCTGATAGCCGAACGAGCGCACGTATGCGAAACCGCCCTGCTGATAGGTGGAACCGCGAATGCCGATATGGAACACGACAGCCGGATCGACGCGCTTTTCCAGTGCCGCGTGGGTGAACTGGGTGCCGGAATTGAATTCGTCGCCCGGCAAAAAACGCATCGTGTCGGTGTGCGAATCGATGTGCACCACCGCCAGCGGACCATGCCTGGCGCAAAGCGCGCGCATCTGCGGCAAGGACACCGCGCCGTCGCCGCCCATGGTCACGGGAATCACGCCGGCATCGACGATAGCGCGTGTCGCCGCCTCGATCTTCTCGAATGCATCGAGAATGCGTCCCGGCGTCACGCGTACGTCGCCGCAATCGACGAGTCCGAGCCGCTCCACCGGGCTGAAATCGGACAGCTCCGGGTTGTACGGACGCACCAGGCGCGACTGCTCGCGGATCGACGCCGGCCCCTGGCGCGAGCCGACCCGAAAGGCGTGGGTGCCGCAATCGAAGGGCAGACCCAGCACCGCCGCTTTCGCGCTGGAGAGGTCATGCGAGTACGGCGCCCCCATGAAGGTCAGGGGGCCGGCGCACAGCCCGGCCAGTTCGGCATTCACGCTCATGGATTCATTCAATCTTGATGTTGTTGTCTTTGGCCACCTTGGTCCAGACGCCGATTTCGGTGGTCAGCAATTTTTGAAACTCCGCCGGTGTGCCCGCCACCGGCGTTACACCCAGGCCGTTGTAGCGCTCACGCACGTCCGGCAACGCCACCACCTTGGCGATCTCGTCGCGGATGCGGTCAACCACGGCCTTAGGCGTGCCGCCCGGCGCGAGAAAACCCCACCAGTTGTCGACCACCATGTTCTTGTAGCCGAGTTCCTCGAAGGTCGGCACATCGGGCAAGGCGGAAAAGCGGGTGGCGCTGGTCACCGCCAGGGCGCGCAGCTTCCCGCCCGTCACGAACACCAGGCCGGAGGCCGAACTGGAGATGGCGGCGTCGACCTGATTGCCCATCGCGTCCTGCAGCGCGGGGGCCGAACCCTTGTAGGGTATGTGGTTGAACTTGACCCCCGCCTGCGTTTCCAGGATGAGCCCAAGCAGGTGGGTGAGCGAGCCGGCGCTGGCGTTGGCGATGGTGACCGCCCCCGGCCTGGCCTTGGCCGCCGCAATCAACTCAGCCAGCGACTTGCTTCGCTGCAGCGGCGCGAAAAACAGCTGCGGCGAGGTGCCGACGATGGCGATCGGCGCGAAGTCCTTCAGCGGGTCGTAGGCCAGGGTCGGCATCACTGTGGCGTTGACCAGAAAGGGATTGTCCGCCAGCAGGAGCTGGTAGCCATCCGGCGCAGCCTTCGCCACATGGGTGGTGCCGATGATGGTCGAGGCGCCGGGCCGGTTCATCACCAGCACGGTTTGCTTGAGCGAGTCCTGCAACTTGGCGCCGATCAGGCGCGCCATCACGTCCGAACTGCCACCCGGCGGATAGGGAACCGTGATTTCTATGGTTTTGGCGGGCCAAGTCTGGGCCCAGGATGCAGTCGATGCAAGCGCCAGACAAACAGAGACGAAACCCTTTGCGAAACTCATGCGCTGCCCTCCGATGATTGTTTGACTACCCGAGTGTGACGGAGAATACCGGAAGCAAAAACAGTGCCTCTCCTGCCCGGCTGTGCTGCTCCACCTTTGCTACTGCGCTGCTTCAGTGTGCCGCGACCGTCGCACGCGGCATGCCGAGCCTGCCCCGGCGTTGCGGCCAGCGCATCGCCTCAATCAAGCGAGATCTTCGCGCTCGAAATGACGCGGCGCCAGTGTGCCACGTCAGCCTGGATGCGGGCCGCGAAATCGGCCGGCGTGCTGGCCACGACGATCATGCCTTGCGATTCAAGGTTGGCGCGCATCTCCCTGCCGTTCATGACCTTCGCCAACTCCGCCGCCAGCCGTCCGACAATCGCCTCCGGCGTGCCGGCCGGCGCGGCGATGCCGAACCAGGTCTCGGCCTGATAGCCGGGCACGCCGGATTCGGCAACGGTAGGAATCTCCGGCGCATGCGGCGAGCGGGTCGGACCGGTGGTGGCCAGCGCCAGCAGCTTGCCCGAGCGCACATGCGGCAGCGCCGTTACCGGATTGGCGAACATGAAAGAGATCTGACCGCCCAACAGATCGGTCATGGCGGGTGCCTGGCCCTTGTAGGGCACATGCAGGATGTTGATGTTGGCGGCGATGCGCAATGCTTCGCCCGAGAGATGCGAAGACACGCCATTGCCGGCCGAGCCGTATGTCAACGTCCCCGGCCTGGCGCGCGCCAGTTGCAGGAACTCCGCAAAGCTGCGCGCCGGCACCGACGGATGGATGGCGACAAGGAATGGGGATGACGCCAGCATGGTGACCGGCGCGAAATCGCGCTCGAAGTTGTACGGCAGCGATTTGTAAAGAGACATCGCCATCGCGTCGCCGATGTTGCACAGGAGCAGCGTGGCGCCATCGGCAGGCGCCTTGGCCACCAGGTCGGCGCCGAGAATGCCGCCCGCACCCGGCCGGTTCTCCACCAGCACGGTCTGGCCCAGCGGCGCGAGCCCGGTTGCGGCCAACCGCGCGATCGCGTCGGCCGGACCGCCGGCTGCGAAGGGCACGACGATGCGGATCTGGCGATTGGGGAAAGAACCTGTCGTCTGGGCTTGGCTGGCAGCCGACATCGCGAGCACCACCGGCACAGTCATTGCCATGGCGATGAGCAACCTGATCCTGCCCCGGCCGAACACGCGCGCTTGCGAGGTTAGATTCATTGCTGCCCCGGTGGCTCCTACAAGGCGCAGAAGCCGCGCAAGTCCGGGAGGCTGCGAGCGCCGGGGCTGTCCACGCAGCCCCAGCCGGCTGAAACACCGCCAATGGGCCACCGTTCTCATGTACCGCGCCCCCACAACCCGCAATAGCGGCGCGCCACAAACGGCAGGCCGGCGGCATAGCCCGGCATGTTTTCATACTTCGGCAGCTTGAACTCCTTTTCCGC
>JAYVST010000834.1:0-3679 GCA_043775255.1 Burkholderiales bacterium | reverse complement strand
CCGCAAGCACCCTGATGGCACGCAGCTGATCAACTGGGTGGCCGAGATCGAAACCCCGCGCCACGACCGGCAGGACTGGAACAAGGCCGGCCGCCTGGAAGACTTCGTCGGCGCGTTTGAAGAATGGCGCTGGGACTTCCTCGACGTGCCGGCGCTGATCCGCGGCGCCCGGGAGGTGCTGGAATATCCGATGGTCGACCGTGACCCGCTGCCGCGCTGGAGCTTCGGCCGCATCACGCTCCTGGGCGACGCGGCGCACCCGATGGTCCCGCGCGGCTCCAACGGCGCGGGACAATCGATCCTCGACGCGCGCTGCCTTACCGATTGCCTGGCGGCCGCCGGCGACGTGCATTCAGCGCTCAAGACCTACGAGACGGCGCGCCTGCCTGCCACCGCCGCGGTGGTGCGCACCAACCGCTCCGGCCCGCCGGACGCGATTCTGCGCGAGGTCTACGAGCGCAGCGGCGACAAGCCTTTCGCCGACATCAACGACATCATCACGGCGGAGGAAATCGCGACGATGATGAATGCCTACAAGAAGGTCGCCGGCTACGACCGCGCCTCGCTCGAAGCGCGCCGCTGATCCGGCCGCAACACGCCCCATGGCCGAACACCCCGTACTGACAGAGCGCGACGCACGCGGCGTTCTGCGCATGACCCTGAACCGCCCGGCGGTCAACAACGCCTACAACGGCGAAATGGTCGACGCGCTCATCGCCGGCTGCGCCCAGGTGCGTGCGAGCGGCGACGCGCGCGTGGTGGTGCTGGCCGGCAACGGCCGGCATTTCCAGGCTGGTGCCGATTTGGGCTGGCTCGATGCGGTACGCGTACAGGGATCGGCGGCCAATCTGGATGCGTCGGAACGCACCGCACGCGCCATGTGGGAGTTGAACACCCTGCCGGTACCCACCGTGGCGCTGATCCAGGGCGGCTGCTTCGGCGGCGGTACCGGCATCGCCGCGTCATGCGACGTGGTGATCGCGGCCGACAACGCCATGTTCGCTATCGCCGAAACCCGCTGGGGCATGGCGGCCACCATCATCTTTCCGCAACTCACCGATGCCATCGGCGTACGCCACCTGCGCCGCTACGCGCAAACCGGCGAACGCTTCGGCGCCGAAGAAGCCCGCCGCATCGGCTTGGTCCATGAAGTAGTGCCACTGGCGGAACTCGAAGCCGCCGGGGCGAAGGTGGTGGATGCGCTGTTGCGCAACGCACCGCGCGCCAATACCGTCACCAAGGCCGGCGTGTTGCGTCAGGCCTGGTCGGAAGTGCATCGCAGCCACTTCGGCGCCATCGTTGCCGAACATGCGGCGGGGCGCCAGTCCGCCGAAGCTGCCGAAGGGCTGGCGTCGTTCCATGAAAAGCGCGACGCTGCCTGGTATTTGCGCCCGTGAAACGGCGTCACTCCAGGAAGTAGAGCCCGCGCGCGGCGCCCTGGCTGATGTAGCCGCGTTCCAGGTCGTGCAACACCATTTCGCGCGGGCGTAACCACGCGTCGCCATAGCCGCCGCCGCCGGCGGTTTCGACACGCGCCCGGTCGCCGGCGTTCATCGCGACATCGCCCTTGAGCACGGTTTGCCCGCTGCCATCGGCCTTGCGTATGGTGACCTTACCCGGCTCGCCGTCGCCGCCACCCGCCACACCCCAGGGGGGCAGACCACGCGGTCGAACGCGACGTTCATCCGGCATGGCCCGGTGACCAGGTAGTCCTTCACGATGCCCATCCCGCCGCGGTGCAGCACGTCAAGTCGGGACGTCTCAAGGCAATCGCCGGGACCGGCGCGCGCCGTCATCTGAATCGCGCCGACTTGCCGACCTTCCAGGAGGCCGGCGTCGCCGATTTCGTGTGCGGCGTGTGGTTCGGCCTGTTCGCGCCGGCGGCAACCCCGCCCGACATCGTCAAGCGCCTCTCTGGCGTGATCTGGGACGCGGTGTCGAGCCGGGACTTTGTCGACAACGTGCTTCTGAAAATCGGCTTCGATCTCGATACCGCGATCGCGCCCGAACGCTTTCCGGCGTTCCTGCGTGAAGACCGTCAGCGCTGGAAGGAAGCGGTGGCGCGGATCGATCCCGCTAAGTTCAAGCCATAGGCTGGCCGGCGGCCCGGTATCGCATGCAACAGTGGTTTGAGGGGTTGCGCTTGCTCAGGGCGGCGGCTCCCAGCCCGGCAGGTTGATGTAGTAACGCGTCGCCTTGCCTTGACCATGGCTGGCAAGTAGCCCTGCCGCAGCCAGGGCGGCGAGGTCGCGATAGGCGCTTGCCCGAGACAGCCCTGTCAGGGCGACATACTTGCGTGTGGTGAGGTCTCCCTCGAAACCACGCGGCCCGGCGTCGAGCAAGCGGTTGAGCACCATTGCTTGCGCTTCGGTGACAGGCGTGCCGCCATGATCGGCCCAGAAGCGCGCCTTGGCCAGTGCGGAAAGCACGACTGACTTGGAACGCCGGGTGGCCCGCGTGAAAATTTCGCAAAACCAAACCAGCCAGCGATCGATGTCCGCGCCATCACGGCCGGCCTGCTGCAACGCCTCGTAGTAGCGGCCGCGCGCGCCGGCCAGTTCTGCGGCCATGCTGTAGATGCGCGGATGCCCCTTCAGGTCTTGCGCGAGGGCGAGGTCGACGATGGCCCTGCCGATGCGACCGTTGCCGTCTTCGAAGGGATGGATGATTTCGAACCACAGGTGCGCGATGCCGGCCCGCAGGAGACCATCCAGCGCGTGGCTTGCGCCGTTGAACCATTCCAGGAAGCGCCTGACCTCGGCCGGCGCCCGGTCCGCGGGCGGTGCGACATAGTGCACCTTGGGGTTGTGCATCGGCCCGCTGACGATCTGCATCGCCTCCGGCGCGCTGCGCAGCTTTCCGGCAGCCACCGGATGCAGGCCCGAATAGCCGGTCGGAAACAGCGCCGCGTGCCAGCCGCACAGGCGCTTCAGGGTGAGCGGCTTGTCCCAATGGGTCGCGGCGTCTTCCTGCATGTCGAGCAAGCCGTCGACTATGCGCGCCGCAGACCGCGAAGAATCGCCGATGCCGAGCCGACGCGCGATCGAAGAGCGCAAGGTCGCAACGTCAAGATGTTCGCCTTCGATGGCCGCGGTAGCGAGCGATTCACCCTCCCAGATGCGCGCTTCGACACCGCGCGATTGGTCGCCGCCCAGCGCCTGCAACAGGCCGAGAATTTCGCCCTGTGCGCGACGCGCGGCCGACAGCGCTGGCGCCAGCGTCCGCACGTCATGGCGGAAGTCGGGCCAGCTTGGGGATTGCCAGATCCAATCAGTCATGGAGCGTATTGTGCCACTTTACGCTTCATATAATGAAGCGTATTTTTCTCAATGCGCCTCACACCCCTGACCCTCAACCCGCGCAAATCAGGTCCGCCGCCTTCTCCGCTATCGCCACCACCGCCGCATTGGTGTTGCCCGACACCACCGCCGGCATGATCGAAGCGTCGACCACGCGCAGACCTGCCACGCCGCGCACCCGCAACTGCGGGTCGACCACCGAGCGTGAATCGGTGCCCATGCGACAGGTGGAGGTGGGGTGGTACACCGTCTCGCCGGTGGCGCGGCAGAAGTCCAGCCATTCGTCGTCGCTGTTCACGTCCTTGCCCGGAGTGCGCTCCTCGGCCACGTAACGGTTGAACGGCGCGGTGTTGACCAGCGTGCGCAGCTTCTTCAGGCCA
>JAYVST010000833.1:0-1547 GCA_043775255.1 Burkholderiales bacterium | reverse complement strand
GCGTCGCTGGTCCGTTGCAGTGACTCGGCGCGCCGCACGAGCGCATCGGCAAAATAGATCGGCACGTCGGCGATCCGCTCGAAAGCGCCTGAAGCGACTGTCGTCCCGCTCGTTGCGACGACATCGATACGATTGCAGAGGCGCCCGGCGATATCTTCGGGCAAGGCATCGGCGCGCACGGCCTCGGCGCTGTCGTAGTCGAAACCGGGAATCTCGAGCAGGTTGCCGAGTACACGCAATACCTTCCATGCCGGCCGCGTGTCGCCCAGCGGACGCACCACGCCGGTGAACGACTGCAGGCGCCCTTCGGTGTTGACAAAACTGCCGGCGGTCTCGGTGAACGGCGCGATCGGCAGCAGGACATCCGCCTCGTCCAAGGAATGACGAAACGCGCAAAGCATCACCGTCATGTCCGCGGCCTCCATGCGTTGCAAGGCGAGATGTCCGTCGGCCATGTCCAAGGCCGGCTCTGCGTTAAGAACGATCATGGCCTTGAGCTGTGTCGCGCACATCCCGGAAGCGTCCAGCCCGCCCGGCCCGGGCAGCGCGCCCGCAAGCGCCGCGCCGACAGAATTGGCCGCTTCGCCGAAGCAACCGAAACGCACCTGCGCCTCCGGCTTCATTGCGGCGAGCCGCTCGGCAACAGCCTGCACGCGTGCCTGCAGCTGCACGGCATCGCGCGACTGCAGGGCTGCGTTGCCGAGGAACAGGCCCACCCTGTCACCAGCGGCCAGGCTGGCGGCAATCATTGTCGCCAGCGCGTCCGCAGCGCCGCCTCCTTGCAGGGCAGCCAGCACGTCGTCAAGCGCAGCAAGCATGCGTGACGGCGGCACCACCATCTTGTTGGCGACGCCCATCAATTGGTCGTCGTCGGCCGGGTTGATGAAGTTGATCTGGGCGCGCTTTTTCGCGATCTGGCGCAGCCGCTGGGCGATCAGCGGATGGTCCTTGCGCAGGAAGGCCCCCACGACCAACACGCGGTCAAGCCCGCTCAGCTCATTCAAGGTCATGCCCAGCCACGGCACCCCCGCACTCTTGCCGTCGGCCGAAAAATCACTGCGCCGCAAACGATGATCGACATTCCCGCTGCCAAGCCCGCGCGTCAGCTTTTGCGCCAGATAGGCTTCTTCGACCGTGGAGTGGGGCGACACGAGCGTGCCGATTGCCGCGCCGCCATGCTTCGCGGCGATGTCCTTGAGGCCGCGGGCAACGAAGTCCAGGGCGACCTGCCAATCGACCGTCTGCCATTGCCCGTCCTGCTTGATCATCGGCGCGGTCAGCCGCTGGTCCGAATTGAGTGCTTCGTAGGAAAAACGGTCCTTGTCGGAAATCCAGCACTCGTTGACGGCGTCGTTTTCCAGCGGCACCACGCGCATGACGCGATCGCCCTTGACCTGCACCACCAGGTTGGCGCCCTGCGAGTCATGCGGGCTTACCGACTTGCGACGCGACAATTCCCAAGTGCGCGCGGAATAGCGGAACGGCTTGCTGGTCAACGCGCCGACCGGACATATGTCGATCATGTTGCCGGAAAGTTCGGAATCGAC
>JAYVST010000832.1:0-3060 GCA_043775255.1 Burkholderiales bacterium | reverse complement strand
GCGGTCATAGGCGTGATCATCGAATTGCTGCTGTTGCGGCGCGTCTACCAGGCGCCGGAGCTGTTCCAGTTGCTTGCCACGTTCGCGGTGGTGCTGATCGTGCGCGACGCCACACTTGCGCTCTGGGGGCCGGAAGATCTGCTCGGCCCGCGCGCGCCCGGCCTCAAGGGTTCGGTCGAAATCCTCGGCCGCCAGTTTCCGCAGTACGACCTGGTGCTGATCTTCATCGGCCCCGCAGTCCTCGCGCTTTTGTGGTTCATGCTCGCGCGCACCCGCTTCGGCGTGCTCATTCGTGCCGCCACGCAGGACCGCGAGATGGTCGGCGCGCTCGGGGTCAACCAGGCTTGGTTGTTCACCGCGGTGTTCGGGTTGGGCGCGTTCTTAGCCGCGCTCGGCGGCGCCTTGCAGGCGCCGCGCGAACCGGCCAACCTGGGCCTCGATCTGGTGGCCATTGGCGAGGCGTTTGTCGTCGTGGTGGTCGGCGGGATGGGCAGCATACCGGGCGCTTTCCTGGCGGGGCTGTTGATTGCCGAGATCAAGGCCATGTGCTTCGCCATTGGCCAGACCACGCTGTTCGGCGTTACGTTTTCATTTTCCAAGCTCACCCTGGTAGTCGAGTTTCTGGTGATGGCGGCGGTGCTGATCTGGCGTCCCTGGGGCCTCCTGGGCAAACCGGGGGCGGCGACCCGCAATACTGCCGAGATCGAGGCGCCGCTCGCGCCGGCGGACGCGCGTACGCGCAAGTTCGCTTGGGCCGTTCTGGCATTGCTGCTGGCGCTGCCGGTGCTCGCGCAAGCCTACCCGTACACCGTGGTGCTGGCCATCGATATCCTGATCGCCGTCTTGTTTGCCACCAGCCTGCATTTCATCATGGGGCCGGGTGGCATGCACTCGTTCGGACACGCGGCCTACTTTGGCCTGGGGGCTTACGGGGCAGGCTTGCTGGTCAAGCAGCTCGGGTGGCCGATGGAAGGCGCCTTCATCGCCGGACCGATTCTCGCCGCTCTCGGGGCCATCGTCTTCGGCTGGTTCTGTGTCCGCCTGTCGGGTGTATACCTTGCGATGCTGACGCTGGCATTCGCTCAGATCGTCTGGTCGATCGCATTCCAGTTCGATGAACTTACCGGTGGCAGCAATGGCATTGTCGGGGTTTGGCCGGCGAGCTGGCTTTCCGACAAGCGCGCGTACTACTACCTTACGCTGGCTTTCACACTGGCCGGCGTATTGTTCCTGTGGCGCGTGCTGTTGTCGCCCTTCGGTTACGCGATGCGGGCAGGGCGCGACTCGCCCCTGCGCGCCGACGCCATCGGCATCGACGTGTTTCGCGCGCAGTGGGCCGGATTCGTGCTGGCCGGCGCCGTGTGCGGCGTCGCCGGCGCCCTGTTCGCCTTCTCAAAAGGATCGATCGCGCCAGAGGCCATCAGCGTCGGACGCTCGATCGATGGTCTGGTGATGGTGCTGCTGGGCGGGGTGCAGACCATGGCCGGGCCGGTCGTGGGCGCCGGCCTTTTCACCTGGCTGCAGGATCTGGTCGCGCGCGAGTTCCAGTATTGGCGCGCCGCTCTCGGCTTCACCATCTTGGTGCTGGTGCTGGCGTTTCCGCAAGGCGTGGCCGGTTCGCTCAAGCGACTGTTCGTCAAGGAGGCGCGATGAGCCTGCTCACGGTCCACGGCCTGACCAAATCGTTTGGCGGCGTGCGCGCAGTAGGCAACGTGAGTTTCGAAGTCGCGGCCGGTGAGTTGCTCGCCCTGATCGGCCCCAACGGCGCCGGCAAATCGACCTGCTTCAACATGCTCAATGGTCAACTCGCGCCGGACGCCGGCAGCATTGAATTCGAAGGACGACAGATCGTCGGCATGAAGCCGCGTCAGGTCTGGCGTCTGGGCGTCGGGCGGACCTTCCAGATCACCGCGACGTTTCGCTCGATGACGGTGCGCGAAAACGTGCAAGTGGCGTTGCTGTCGCATGCCGGCGCGCTCGGCAACCTTTGGCGGCGCGCGCGCGATGCCCACGTCACAGAGGCCGATGCGCTGCTCGAGCGTGTCGGCATGCGTGTTCAGGCAGAGCGGCCCTGTTCGGTGCTGGCCTACGGCGATCTCAAGCGCCTGGAGTTGGCGGTGGCATTGGCCAACAAGCCGCGCCTCCTGCTGATGGACGAACCGACCGCCGGCATGGCGCCCAAGGAACGCGTGGCCCTGATGGCGCTGGCCGCCGAAATCGTCAGGAGCGACAACATAGGCGTTCTGTTCACAGAGCACGACATGGACGTGGTGTTCGCCCACGCGTCGCGCATGATCGTGCTCAACCGCGGCCAACTGATAGCCGAAGGCGCGCCCACAGCGGTACGCGCCAACGAAGAGGTGCAGCGCATCTACCTGGGAAGCAGGCACTGATGCTCAAGGTGTCGGGCATCCACAGTTACTACGGCCAGGCGCACATCCTATCGGACGTGTCTCTGGACGTGGGCGGCGGCGAGGTGGTGGTGCTGCTTGGGCGCAATGGCGCCGGCAAGAGCACCACGCTCAAGTCCATAATCGGTTTGGTGCGACCTGAACGCGGATCCATCGAGTTCTTTGGCCAGCGCATCGAGCGCGCCGCACCCTACCGCATCGCCCGCATGGGCCTGGGCTACGTGCCGGAAGAGCGGCGCATTTTTACCGACCTTACTGTGCTGGAGAACTTGGAGGTCGGCCGCCAGGCGCCGCGCGCGGGCGCACCAACCTGGGATTTCGACAAGATCGGGGCCTTGTTCCCGAACCTGCGCGAAATGCCCGATCGCCCCGGCGGGCGCATGTCCGGCGGCGAGCAGCAGATGCTCACCATAGCCCGCACACTCATGGGCAATCCCTTGTGCATGTTGCTCGACGAACCCTCCGAAGGCGTGGCGCCGGTGATTGTCGACCAGATGGTCGAGGCGATTCGCGGACTCAGGCGTGCGGGCGTGGCGGTCCTGCTGTCGGAGCAGAACCTGCATTTCGCGATGGAGGTGGCGGACCGCGCCTACATCATCGAAAAAGGCGCGATCCGCTTTGCCGGCAGCATGGCCGAACTGCATGCCAA
>JAYVST010000831.1:0-3535 GCA_043775255.1 Burkholderiales bacterium | reverse complement strand
GTGATCGCGCGCGGTTGGCGCCGTGGGCGACTCATGATCGCCGGCGATTCCGCGCACCAGACCCCCCCTTTCCTCGGGCAAGGCATGTGCGCCGGCATTCGCGACGCCGCCAACCTGGCCTGGAAACTGGCGCTGGTGCTGCGCGGCCGCGCGCCGGACACCCTGCTCGATACCTACGAGTCGGAGCGCGCGCCGCATGTGCGGGCCTTCATCGACCTCGCGGTCCGCTTGGGCGACGTGATCCAGACCACCGATCCGGCCCTCGCCGCCGAACGCGACCGCAAGTTCGCGACCGGCAAGCCGGAGATTTTCGAGTTTCCCGCGCCCGGCCTGGGGCCTGGCATCCGCTCGGATGAAGGCTTCCCGGCCGGCCAGCCGTTTCCGCAACCGACGCTGGCGGACGGCCGCCTGCTCGATGCGGCCATCGGCGAACGTTTCGCCGTGCTGGCCACGCCGGCGCTGCTGGCCGCCATGGACGACGCGACACGCGCGCGTTGCGCGCTGCTTGACGCGGCCATGCTCGCCGACAGTGGGCCTGGCCTGCGCAACTGGTTCGCAGCGCACTCGACACAAGCGGTCGTGTTGCGCCCCGACCGCTACATCGTGGGCGTGGCGAGCAACGTCGCCGACCTGGCACGAGTATGCGCCCGCCTGCCGCTCGCGGCCTGAAATTCGCATCGGACCCGGCACACCGCATGACAAGCCTCACCCGCATGCTGGCGATACTCGATCTGTTCGACCAAGGGGCGTCGGTCTGGACCGCAGAGGCGATCGCCCTGCGCCTTGGCTACTCCATTCCCACCGGTTATCGCTATGTGCGCGAACTGCACGAAGCGGGTCTGCTGCGGCGCGATGCCGGCGGCACCTACGTTCTGGGCCCGCGCGTAATCGAACTCGACCACCGCATCCGGGTCGGCGATCCGCTCCTGATCGCGGGCGAGCGCGTGATGCGCGTTCTGGCCGACCAGACCGGCTGCGACGTGGTGCTCGGCACCATCTATGGCGAACGCGTCATCACCATCCATCAGGAGCATGGCCTCGAAGGCATCAGCGCCACCTACGGCCGCGGGCGCCGCATGCCGCTCTATCGCGGCATGCTCTCGAAAGCCATTCTGGCGGCGCTGCCGCGCGCGCAGCTGCGCCGCCTGGTCGACCATAGCCAGGACGAGGCGCGCGAAACCCCCTTCGCGCAGGACTGGAACAGGCTGCTGGACGCACTCATGACCATCCGCAAGGCGGGCTACAGCATTTCGCACGGCGAACTCGATGTCGGACTGGTAGGCATCGCGGCGCCCCTGTCGGTGCCGGCGCGCCGCCTGACGGCGGCAGTCGGCTTCGTCATCACGCGGCGAAAATTCGCCACCTTGAACGAAAAAACCCTGGCCGGCCAGCTCGCAGGCGCCGTGTCGGACATTATTGCCGCCCTGCCGCAGGCGGCCATTCCGCTCAAACAGGCGCAGTCCTTGCTGCCGGCGCGCAGCGTTCGCAAGAACACAAAAACCATGGCGTAGGCCATGTGTGGGCAAGGCCGGCGCGCGCAACGCACCGCGCAACGCGCCGCCCAGCCCGCCGCCTCACCCCTTCTTGCGCGCAAGCGCCTGCAGGGTGTAGTTGTCGAGGTAGTTGTCCGCCACCCGATACCAGGTGGCCTGTTCGTCGCGGAACTTGGACCATGAGGCATAGAACCGGCCGAAATCGGCGTTCTTTTTCGAGTACTCGTCGAGCAACTCGTTGGTGGCCTTGAAGGCCGCCTCCATCACGTCCTTGGGAAACCAGCGCAACTGCGCGCCCGCGCCCACCAGACGCTTCAACGCCGCCGGGTTCTTCGAATCGTAGTTCGCCAACATGCGCACATTCTGCTCTGCGGCGGCGGTCTCGAAGGCAATCTGATAGGACTTGGGCAATGCCTCCCACGCCTTCACGCCGACCAATGCGGTCATCTGCGCACTGCCTTCCCACCAGCCCGGCGAGTAGTAGTACTTGGTGACCTTGGACAGGCCGAGTTTCTCGTCGTCGTACGGCCCCACAAACTCCGCCGCGTCGATGGTGCCGCGCTCGAGCGCCGGATAGATGTCGCCGGCGGCGAGCTGCTGCGGCACCACGCCGAGCTTGGCCAATGCCAGCCCGCCGAAGCCGCCGATGCGCATTTTCAATCCCTTGAGGTCGGCCAGGCTCTTGATCTCCTTGCGGAACCACCCGCCCATCTGCACGCCGAAATTGCCGCATGGGATCGCCACGCAGTTGTGCTTGGCGAACTGCTCACGCACCATTTGCGCGCCGCCGCCGTAGTACATCCAGGCCGCCTGCTGGCGCGGGTTCAGGCCGAAAGCCAATCCGGCGTCGAAAATCAGCGCCGGGTCCTTGCCGAAGTAGAAGGAGGAAAACGCCTGCCCCGCCTCCACCGTGCCGTTCGACACCGCGTCCATCACCTGCAGGCCGGGCACGATCTCGCCCGGGCCAAACAGCTTGATCTCGAATCTGCCCTCGGTGAGTTCGCCGACCCGCCGACATAGCTCGTCGGTCGAGCCGTAGCAGGTGTCGAGCGTCTTGGGAAAACTCGCCGTCATGCGCCACTTGACGCTGGGCGACTGTGCGTGTACCGCCGGGGCGGCCAGGGTGGCGCCGGTGCCGAGCGCAGCGCCGGCCAGGAATTTTCTGCGTTGCATGGATTGTCTCCGTGGGTGGTTGAAATGAACGTTTGGCATTCGAACCCTTTCTTGGGCGCGTAACGAACGGCGAAGCATAGCCCAAGCGAAACCGCGCCATCGGCGCGGCCCTGCGCAGCAAGCGGTTTGCGCGCGCTTCAGGCGCTGGCGAGCCTGCGGTCTTCTTCCGGCGTCAGGACCGGGCCGTCGAGGGTGACAGGCGCCGACTCCAGGCGAAAGCGCGCGATCACCGGCTTCAATTCCTCGCGCACGTGGCGATCGCTGGTGCCATTGAAGAGAGTGCCGACAAGGCCGCGTTTGACGTCGCTGGTGCCCATGAACCAGTCCGCGATCGGAAAGGTGAGATTCATGTTGTACTTCATCATGATTCCCTGGTTGTGATGCGCGGTATGGTGGCGACGAATGGTGTTGATGAAAGGCATGTTGCGCACGAACGCGTTTTCATGCACGTGGCAGCAGAAGTGGAAAGTCTCGTACACCAGGTACTGCCCCACCATGGTGATGAACAGGATGTAACCGGCGTTCGGATTGATCAGCAGGGCGGCAACGGAGCCGAACAGCATGCCGGAGATGGCGAATACGGTAAGCACGCGCCACGGGAAGAAGACGATGCGGAACTCGCGCACGCTATCGATGGTGGCGTCGTTGTCGGTGAAGTACTGGTGATGCTGGCGCGTATGGCGATCGTAGATAGCGCGCAACGCGAACACATCGACTAAGCGATGCATCACGTAGCGGTGCATCGCCCATTCGACGAAGTTGCCGGCGATGAATACGGGAATCATCACCAGCCACTCCCAGGTGGCCCCCGAGAGCCGCCCGAGCGACCACAGAATCGCGCCGATGCCCACTCCGTACATCACGGCGAT
>JAYVST010000830.1:0-3233 GCA_043775255.1 Burkholderiales bacterium | reverse complement strand
GTTCAAATGGTCATTCCCCCGTCGCACGAATAGGCGTTTCCGGTGCAGAAGGCCGCTTCGTCGGACGCGAGGTATACCACGAGCGGCGCGATTTCGTCGGCCGTGGCGAGCCGTCCCATCGGCTGGCGCGCGATGAAGTCGAGGCGCGCCTTGGCCGGGTCGTCGAAGGCATTGATGCGGTCGCCCAGAGAGGGTGTATCGACGGTGCCGGGGCAGATCGCGTTGCACCGGATGCCGCGCTTGACATAGTCCATCGCCACCGATTTGGTCAAGCCGATCACCGCCGCCTTGGTGGTGCCATAGACGAAGCGATTGGGAATGCCGCGCAGGCTGCTGGCGATCGAGGCGACGTTGATGATCGACGACCACTGGCCGGTCTTGTCGAAATTGTCCAGCATGCCGGGCAGGAAAGCGCGGATCGTTTTCCAGTGGGCCCGTACGTTGAGGCCGAAGGCGAAATCCCACTGCTCGTCGGTGGCGTCCATGAGCGTGCCGTGATGGACAAAGCCCGAGCAGTTGAACAGCACATTGACCAAGCCGGCTTCTTTGGTGACCTGCTCAATGGCGGCGTCGTCGAGGGCATCGAGCTTGCGGGTCGTGACGTTGGCCGCACCCTTGTACTTTTCCAGCAATTTTTCGTTGACGTCGGTGGCCCAGACACGGGCGCCTTCGGCCGCGAAGGCCATGGCCACCGCATGGCCGATGCCCTGGCCGGCGGCCGTGATGAATGCGGTTTTGCCTGCGAGTCGATCGCTCATGTCTTCTCCGAAAATGGTTTGCGGCTGCGTGACGCGGGGGCGCCATGTTTGTGCGGAATGCCCATCGCGTTCGCTGTTGGTCTGCTGTTCGTGTTGTCCGGGCCGTGGCAGCGGCGGTAGAATCGAATTGGCCTGACCGCGTGACCAATGCGGGCCGAACTTTAGTGTAAGCGCCCCGCGTCCGTCAAGGAAACACCGTGCCGGGCGTCGCCAACGACTACCAAAGAGGATTCGCCATGGGAGAAGTCACCCCGCAATTCATCCGCACCGCCGCACTCAGGCTCAATCCGAACGACGATGTGGTGATTGCCACGCGCGAACTGTCCGCCGGCACGCTGGTTGCCGCCGAAGGCGTGACCAGCAGCGAGCGGATTCCATCCGGCCACAAGATGGCGACCCGCGCCATCGCCGTCGGCGATCCGGTGCGGCGCTACAACCAGATCATCGGCTTCGCCACCCGGCCGATCGCGCCGGGGCAGCATGTGCACGTGCACAACATCGAGGTCAAGACCTTCGATCGCGACTACGCCTTCGGCGCGGACTTAAAACCGGTTGCCAAGCCGGCGGCGCCGGCTACCTTCATGGGCATCAAGCGCCGCGACGGCCGGGTGGCCACGCGCAACTATCTGGGCGTGATTTCGACCGTCAACTGCTCGGCCACGGTATCGCAAGCGGTGGCGAGCCATTTCTCGAAGCCGGGCGCGCTCGACGCGTACCGGAACGTCGACGGCGTGGTCGCGCTGACCCATTCGTCCGGCTGCGGCATGGACTCGACCGGCGAGGGCATCGATGTACTGCGCCGTACCATCGCCGGCTACGCCACGCACGCCAATTTCGCCGGTGTGCTCTTGATCGGCTTAGGCTGCGAAGCCAACCAGATGAGCGCGCTTCTGATTGCCCAGGGCTTGGAAGAAGGCGGTCTGCTGCACACGATGAACATCCAGGACATCGGCGGCACGCGCAAGTGCATCGAGTGGGGCATCGAGCGCATCAATGCGATGCTGCCACTGGCCAATCAGGTCACGCGCGAACCCTGCCCGGCCAGCCACATCACCATCGGCCTGCAGTGCGGCGGTTCCGACGGCTATTCCGGCATCACCGCCAACCCGGCGCTGGGGGCGGCGGTGGACATCCTGGTCGCGCACGGTGGCACCGCGATACTTTCGGAAACGCCGGAAATCTACGGCGCCGAGCACCTGCTCACGCGGCGCGCGGTCTCGCGCGAGGTCGGGGAAAAAATCGTCACCCGCATCAAGTGGTGGGAAGACTACTGCGCGCGCAACAAGGGCGAGATGAACAACAATCCATCGCCCGGCAACAAGGCCGGCGGGCTCACCACCATCCTCGAGAAATCGCTCGGCGCGGTGGCCAAGGGCGGCACCACCAATCTGGTCGAGGTCTATGAATACGCCCAAGCGGTCACCAAGAAGGGGTTCGTCTACATGGATACCCCGGGCTACGATCCGGTGTCGGCCACCGGGCAGGTGGCCGGTGGCGCCAACCTGATCTGCTTCACCACCGGGCGCGGGTCGGCCTATGGCTGCATTCCGTCGCCTTCGATGAAGCTGGCGACCAATACGCCCCTGTACCTCAAGCAGACCGACGACATGGACATCAACTGCGGCGAGATCCTCGACGGCGGCGCCACGGTGCCGGCGCTGGGCCAGAAGATCTTCGAACGTGTGCTCGAGATCGCCTCGGGCAGGAAGTCCAAGAGCGAAGAGTGGGGCTACGGTCATCTTGAGTTCGCGCCCTGGATCATCGGCGCGACGATGTGAGAGCCTGTGAAAGCGAACGCGGCCGGGGCGAGCGCAGAGAAACGGCAACCAAGTTCGGAGGGTATCAATGTGCCGACTTCCGAAATCGCCCTGTCCGTCGTGATCGCCCGGCGGCGCCATGGGCTGCCTCTGTAGGATAATCCTGTGCGTCAACCCGGTATCGCGCGTATTCGTGCGCTTGTGCGCTCGCTCAACTATCTGGTTTCCAATCATGCCGCCGAAGAACTTGACGATGACGACCTCACAATCCTCGACCTCGAAAGCATCATCCATTCGGGCGAAATCACGCAGCGCCAGCGCGATCCGCAAACCCGTGAAGTCAAGTGCGTCGTCAGCGGCGTCACCCTCGACGGCATACCGGCCGAGACCGTTGTCAAAGTCGGGTACGGGGGCAAGCTTGTTTTCATCACCGTCTATGCCATCCGATGAAGCATGCGTTCATTGCGGCGAACCCGGCTTGCAAGTGCGCCGGGTGACGCGCAGTTTCGGCAAGGCGGGGGCGTTATTGGTGATCGAGGACATACCGATGATTTCCTGTCGGCATTGCGGGGAATCCTGGTTCACGGCGCAGGCCATGCATGAAGTCGAACGCATCAAGCGTTTGCGAAAGTCCATTGCGGTGACGCGCGCTGTGCCTATCGCAGTATTTCTGACGTCGGCATAGCCCGGCGGTTCTGCGGATGCACATACAGTCCAC
>JAYVST010000829.1:0-10059 GCA_043775255.1 Burkholderiales bacterium | reverse complement strand
AGAAGGTCTGGAAGTATTCCTTGGACAGATAAGCGCGGACGCTTTTGAGGTTGTAGCGCAGGACCTCGCGCAACTTGACGCGCTGCGTGTCGGTCAGATGGTCTGGGCGTTTGAGCAGGCACCAACGCGATTTTTTGAGTACCGGTTCGTAGCCATCCTTGATCAATTGGCGCGCCTCGCCGGAGCGGATTTCGTCGATCGCAAGGTTGAGCTTGGCCACGACGTGGAAGCGGTCCAGGATGTTGAGGGCATCCGGACAGTTCTTCTTGATCAGGTCCAGATAGGGTTTCCACATGTCGGAGCAGACGAATTCGATGCGCCGTCGATGCCGCCCCTGGCCGCCTGCTGCACGAAGTAGCGCACCACGTTGTCGGCATAGTTGGTGTAGCCGACCGCGTTGGATGCGCGCAGCAGCATCTGGAACAGCACGTTGGGCACAGCCTCGCGCAGCAGGCTCAGGCGCTGCCAGGGATCTTCGCGCAGGAAGCGCATGGCCACGTCGAAGGTCGCGCCGCCCCAGCATTCGAGCGAGAACAGGCCCGGCGCCATGCGCGCGTAGTAGGGCGCGATGCGCAGCATGTCGATGGTGCGCATGCGGGTGGCGAACAACGACTGGTGGGCATCGCGCAGGGTCGTGTCGGTGATCAGCGCGCGCGGCTCGTGCAGCATCCACTGGGCGAACTTCTGCGCGCCGAGCTGCCTGAACAGGTCGCGCGAGCCCGGCGGGATCGGCGTGGTGATGTCTGTGGCCGGCTTGATCAGGTGCGCGTGGGTCAGGTCGGGTCGCGTGCGCCCCTGCATGTCCGGGTGGCCGTTGACGGTGACGTCGCCCAGGTAGCGCAGGATGCGGGTGGCGCGGTCGCGCCGCTTGGTCAGGCGCACCAGCTCGGGCGTGGTGTCGATGAAGCGCGTGGTGACGGTGCCGGCGGCGAAATCCGCGTGGTTGATGACGTTCTCCACGAACTGCAGGTTGGTCGCGACGCCGCGAATGCGGAACTCGCGCAGGCCGCGGTCCATGCGACGGATGGCCTCGTGCGCGGTCGGCGCCCACGCCGTCACCTTGACCAGCAGGGAGTCGTAGAACGGTGTGATGACCGCGCCGGTGTAGGCGGTGCCGCCGTCCAGGCGCAGGCCGAAGCCGGCGGCGCTGCGGTAGGCGGTGATGCGCCCGTAGTCCGGGGTGAAGCCGTTTTCCGGGTCCTCGGTGGTGATGCGGCATTGCAGGGCGTGGCCGTTGAGTCGGATGCCCGCTTGCGCCGGCACCGGACAGTCCGCGTCGCCGATGCGCGCGCCCTCTCTGATGCGGATCTGCGACTTGACGATGTCGATGCCGGTGACCTGCTCGGTGACCGTGTGCTCGACCTGGATGCGCGGGTTGACCTCGATGAAATAGAACTTGCCGGTCTCGGCATCCATCAGGAATTCGACCGTGCCGGCGTGGGTGTAGCGGACCGCGCGCCCGAGCTTGAGGGCCGATTCGCACAGGTCGGCGCGGGTTTGCGCGTCAAGATAGGGCGCCGGCGCGCGCTCGACCACTTTCTGGTTGCGCCGCTGCACCGAGCAGTCGCGCTCGTACAGGTGCACCAGGTTACCGTGCCGGTCGCCAATGATCTGCACCTCGACGTGGCGCGCATGGCGCACCAGCTTTTCGAGATACACCTCGTCGTTGCCGAAGGCGGCCGCCGCCTCGCGACGCGCGGCGTCGATCTGCTGGCCCAGGTCGGCCTCGGACTCGATCACCCGCATGCCGCGCCCGCCGCCGCCCCAGCTGGCCTTGAGCATCAGCGGGTAGCCGACCGCGGCGGCCAGCTTCGCGGTCTCGCCCAGGTCGCGCGGCAGGGGCACGGTGGCCGGCATCACCGCCACCCCGGCGGCCACTGCGGCGTTGCGCGCGGCCACCTTGTTGCCCAGCGTGGTCATGACCTCGGGCGTGGGGCCGACGAAGACGATGCCGGCACTCGCGCAGGCCCGCGCGAACTCGGGGTTTTCCGACAAAAAGCCGTAGCCGGGGTGGATCGCGTCGACCTTGGCCAGCCGTGCGATGCGCAGGATGTCCGCGATGTCCAGATACGCGGCCAGCGGCTTCTTGCCCTCGCCCACGAGGTAGCTCTCGTCGGCCTTGAAGCGATGCAATGCGAAGCGATCCTCGTTCGAATAGATCGACACCGTGCGGATGCCCATTTCGGCGGCCGCGCGCATGACGCGGATGGAGATTTCGGAGCGGTTGGCTATCAACAGCGAGCGAATGGCTTTCATGGTACTTGACGGCGCCTTGAAGTGAATTGAACTAAACCTGAATGCTCGGATGGCTGATTTGGTGACCCGCCAGCGTCGCCGCCCGCATCTGCCTCATGGCCTGCTGTCGCGTGAAGCCGGCGGCAGCGGCATCAGCAGCAGCGCATCCCCGAGGGCCTTGCCCTGCGGGTCCAGGCGCAGCGAGCGCATCGGGCCGCCATCGAGGGTCTGGGTGAGGACGACGTTGACCGCATTCAGCTTCGGCAGCGCGTAGCAGCGGGCTTCGCCCCGGCAGATGTCGCTGAAGTGCGCGGCGACGCGATCGGGGGTCAGTGCTTGCAGCAGCAGGGGATAATCCTGCGCGTCGCGGGCCACGACGCCGATGTTGACCATGTCGCCCTTGTCGCCGGAATGCGCCCATGCGATGTCGGCGAGCAGGCGCGGCGGCGATGCGCGCCTCATCGCGCACTCTCCGCTGCGGCGATGAAGCCGATCCGCGGCTTGACGCGGTCCACCGCGATCACCGTCGCCCAATGCGAATAGATGCGCGCCATCTGTCCCCGGCCGCCGGCCAGGCTGCCGGCCAGGCCGGGCGGGCCGTGGTGCATCGGCGCCTGCTGTGCGGACAGGCGCAGTGCGTCGGCCCGGTGTTCGGTGCGGGCCGCATAGCGCGCGAACACCTCGGGCGGATCGAATTCGGCGGCACCCAACGCATCCATGCGGCGGCCGTGGATCGCGCCCGTGCCGAAGATGTCGCCGCGGCTCGCGTCGACGCGCAGGCCTAGCCGGGCAACTGTCGCCTCGATCTTGCGCAGCGCGGCCTGCGCCTTGGCGACCGCCTGCGGCCAGGCGTATGGCCACATCAGCACCACGCGCCAGCCGTCGGCGTAGGTCATCGACACCTTCAGGGTCGTCGGCGGCTGCGCGCCCTTGACGCCGTAGACGCGCACCCGATCCCCGCCCAGGTCTTCCAGCGCGATCGTGGTCCAGTCCACGGTCGCGTCGGGTGTCAACACCGCGGTGGGGTCGAAGATCTCGTGCAGCAGTTGTTCGGTGGCCGTCGCGCAATTGACCACGCCGCCGGTGCCCGGCGCCTTGGTCAGCACCACGCCGCCGTCGCGGGAGACTTCGACGATCGGGTAGCCCACCTGCTCCAGCCCGGCCACGCCTGCCCAGCCTTGGTAGTTGCCGCCGGTGGACTGCGCGCCGCATTCGAGAAGATGACCCGCCACCACGCCCGCGGCTATGCGGTCCCAGTCGGTCCAGCCGAATTCATGCAGCAGCGGGCCGACCGTGAGCGATACGTCGGCGCAACGGCCGGTGATCACGATGTCGGCGCCGCCATCGAGCGCCGCACGGATCGGCGCCGCGCCGAGGTAGGCGTTGGCGCTGAGGATGCGGCCGGCCACCGCCGAGAAGGGCCGGCCATCGTCCAGGCTGGTGAAGGCTTCTTCGCGTGCCAGGGCAGGCAGATGATCAAGCAGGTCGTCGCCGTCGACCACCGCCACCTTGAAACGATCACGCATGCCACATTCGCCCAGCAGATCGGCCACCGCGCGCGCGCAACCGTGCGGGTTGAGGCCGCCGGCGTTGGTGACTACGCGGGTGCCCGCGCCGTCCATCAGGGGCAGGATGTCGCGCAGCACGGTGAGCAGGTCGCCGGCAAAGCCCTTGGCCGGGTCCTTGTCCATCTGCGCGCGCATGATGCTCAGGGTGACCTCGGCGAGGTAATCCATGATCAGGTAGTCGACCGCGGTGCGGCGCATCAGCTCGCGCGGCTCGCCGACGTCGTCGCCCCACGACCCGGCGCCGCAGGCGATACGGACCATGTCCTTCGGTGCGCGCATGCCCTTCACCGGCCCTGCCATTTCGGCGCGCGGCGCTCGCGGAAGGCGCGCGGACCTTCGAGCGCGTCCTCGCTGTTGTAGGCCTGTTCGAAGCAATAGTCGCCAACCGGGAAGGCGGCCGAGCGGCCCATCTCGGTGGCCATGTAGGTCAGCGCGCGCCCTGCCTTCACGCCCAGCGGCGCGTTGGCGACGATGGTGCGCGCCAGCTTCATGGTCTCGTCGGACAGCCGGTCCGCCGGCGCGATGCGGTTGACGAAGCCCAGCTCGTAGGCACGCCGCGCCGGCATGGGTTCTCCGGTCACCAGCAGTTCCATCATGATGCGCTGTGGCAGCATCCAGATCAGGGGCGTGGCCCAGGGCGCGCCGCGGCCCCAGCGCACTTCGGTCAGTCCGAACGCGGCGTTTTCCGCGGCGGTGCACAGGTCGCACATCTGTGCAAGGAGGAATCCGCCGGCATAGGCGATGCCGTTGACCTGCGCGATCGTGGTCTTGGAAACGTGGAAGCTGCGGCCCAGGTGGGGAATCGAGGCAGGGGGCGGCGTGCCGAAGCCGGTGTCGGCCATCTCCTTCAGGTCGGCGCCGGCGCAGAACGCGCGCCCTTCGCCGGTGAGGATGGCGACATGGGCGTCGCCGTCGGTGTCGAAGCGCTTGAAGGCGGCGACGATCTCCGCGCGCATCGCGCTGTTCATCGCATTGAGCTGGTCGGGCCGGCGCAGCGTGATGGTGGCCACGCCTTCGCTCAGCGTGTAGCTGACGGTCGGGTTTTCGGTCATGGGCTTCTTCCAGTGGGGCGGTGGAGGACGGGCATCGCGGCGTGTGGCCAGATCGCGTGCTCAGGCATAAAGACGCCCGCCGCGTTCCTTGTTATGCCGGCGGTAGAGCGTTTTATCGCCCGTCACCTGCACCCGGTGCATCAGGCGCGGCGTGCTGCTGTCGTAGCCGCCGGTGGCCAGGTGTATCGACGCGCAGTTGTCCCAGACCAGCGTGTCGCCGACCTGCCACTTGTGCGCGTACCCGAAGCGCGGCTGCTCCGCGTGGTCGAACAGGAAGTCGAGCAACTCGTCGCTTTCGCCCGCGGGCAATCCGACGATTGCCTTGGTCAGGCCGCGGTTGACGTACAGCGCCCTGCGGCCGGTCCACGGGTGCACCAGCACCAGCGGGTGGACCACGGCAGGCTTTTCGGCGCGCTGCGCGTCGGTGTAGGGCGGGCGCCGCGAGCCGTTGGCAATCATGGTCTGCCACAGCTTCTCGAACTCGTGCACCGCGTCGAGGCCGTCGAGCCGGGTGCGCAGCGCGGCCGGCAGCGCTTCGTAGGCCTGATACATGTTGCGAAACGCCGTGTCGCCCAGCGGCTTGCCATCGCGTACCGGCACCTTGTGCGCATGCAGCACCGTGGCCCGGCCCGAGATGCGGTTGTACGACATGTCCGTGTGCCACATCTGCCCCGCGTCGGAGGAGCCCAGCGGCTTGCCCTCGACGGTCAGATTGGACAGCACGGTCACCTGCGGCAACTGCTCGTGATGGAAAACCTTGGCGACGTTGATCTCCAGCTTGCCCAGGCGTGCGCCGAAGCGGATCAGCGACGCGTCGTCGTAGGGCTGGCCCGAGATAACGATGACCAGGTGCTCATGGAATGCTTTTTCAATGAGGTCGAATGTCGCGTCGGTGAGCGGCTTTGACAGGTCGACATTGTCGATGCGCGCGCCGAGCGCGGCGCCCGAGGGCGTGACGGCGGGGTTCATGCGGCTCCTGCAGGGGTGTGATGCAAGGGTGTTGCGTTGTCGATCCTGAAAAGCGATGCAAGGCGTTCCAGCGACGCGAGTCGCGGCAGTTCATTCAACAGCGCGCCGGCCTCGCCGGTATTGTCGCCGAGCAGCGGGCGCACGCGTTCCGTGAATGCCGCATCGATGTGTGCCGATGAAAACACCAGCGCGGATTCGGCGCCGGCCTCCGCGACCTCGCTTCGGCCGTCGCGCCGCATCACGTCGATGCGGATGCCGGGCGCGTCGCGCGTGACAAGCTCGATGGCCCGCGCAACTGCGCAGACCTCGGCGTCGTGCATCGCCGTCTCGAACCAGCCGGCGCTGCCGACCGGTCGGCCGAGCAGCGCGGCGGCGCAGGTGAAGCGCGCCGACATCTGCAGCTGCAAGGCATTGCCCGTCGCGGGCAGCGCGGCCACGCCGGGCGCCGCAAGACCGTGCATGCCGGATGCGGGCCGCGCCAGGGTGACATGCGCGATGTCCCCGGCGGCAAGGCCGCCGGGAAAGCGGCGCTCGACCAGGGCCAGCGTGCCCTGGTTGTACAGGCAGGTGGCGTAATTTTTGGCGCCGACGCGGCAGACGGCGAGCGGGCGCGCGTCGTCTTGGCCAGCAGGCGTTGCCGGCACGCGCCCGCCGAAGGTGGCGAAGAATCCGCGCGCCCCTTCCAGGCTGTGAGGCGACGCGGTGCAGCCAGCCTGCGCGAGCCGCGCGGCGAGCAGGCCGTTGCGGCCGGCGAAGGCGGAATGCAGGTAGGGCTCCATCGTGCCGTCGACGAAACCCTGGTTCACCCCGCCGGCGAGGTTGGCGGCAATGCCGTAGGCGGCGGCCAGCTGCGCGACGCTCAGGCCGTAGATCACGCCCCCGGCCGCCGCCGCCCCGAACGGCCCGAGCACCGGCACCGCGCGAAAGCCGCGCTGCGTCACCTCGGCCGGCATCAGCGCGCCGAGCCGGTCCACGGTTTCATATGCCGCGCAGACCGCACGCAGCAGGGCCATTCCGGAAGCGTCGCGCTCCTGCGCGGCCGCCAGGGCCGCAGGGAACACATAGGTGGCGGGATGGCTGCCGCACGCCGTACCCCCAGGCCCGGAATCCTCGAGCAGGCTCGCATGCCCGGTCGCGCCATTGGCGAAGGCCGCGTCCTGCGCCGCGTGCGCTGCGGCGCTGCCGAACATCAGGCAGGGGCCGCGGGCGTCGCCGGCGGCCGCGCGGGCGATCACGGAGACCGGCAGTGCACTCGAGGCCGCGGTAACGCCGAATGCGTGCTGCACCAGGCGCCGCGCGGCTTCAACGGCTTCCGCCTCAAGCGGTCCGCGCGCGATCGCCAGCGTCATGGCCGCGAGCCGCGTGCAGAGTCCGTCGTCAGGGCCGGTGTCGCTGCGCATTTGGGATTCGCTGTCGGCTTTGTTCGGCCTGCCCGTGAGGACTTACGCCCGGATCGCCGCTGCCGTGGCATCGGCGCCGAGAATCGCGGCAGTGTGCTGCCCCAGCAGCGGCGCCGCGACCGCGACGCCTGCCGCGCGTTCGCCAAAGCGCCACGGCGGGACGAACATGTCCTGCGGGCCGATCAGGCAATGGTCTGCCCTGCGCGTCAGGCCGCGTGCGGCGAGCCACGGCGCGGCCAGCATTTCCTCGTAGGTCGCCACCGGCGCGCAGGCGATGCCCAGGGGCGCCAGCAGGTCGATGGCCGCGCGCGCGTTGCGTGCCCGCGTCCAGCCGTTGATCGCCGCTTCGATCGGTGCGCGCCGGTCCTGCCGGCCTGCCAGCCCAAGCATGGCGAAAGGCGCGAGCGATGGGCCGATCAGCGCGGCCAACGATCGCCACTGCGCATCGTCCACGACCGCCAGCGCCAGCCACTTGTCCTCGCCGGTACAGGGGTAGTGGCCATGCGGAAACATCTGCGGATGGGTGTTGCCGCGCACGGGCACATGGCCCAGCAGTTGCGCGTCGAGGATCGGCGCGGCCATGATGCCGAGGATCGCGTCGGTCTGCGCCAGGTCGATCCATGCGCCCTGCCCGGTCGCGGCGCGGCGGTGCAGCGCGGCCAGCAGGACGGCCATGCCGTGCGCCGCCCCGTTGGGGTCGCCCAGTGCGGTCATCGGCATGCCGGTGAAGGGCGCGTCCGCGGCCTGCGACGCATAGCCGGTGATCGACTCCAGGCCCGCCATCGAGGTCATGATCCCAGCATAGCCTTTCATCTGCGCAAGCGGGCCGGTCTGACCCGCCATCGACATCGACAGCATCACGATGCCGGGGTTGCGCGCGGCCAGGTCGTGATAGCCCAGGCCGCTCGCGGCCAGCGCGCCCGGCCGCATGTTCTCGACGACCACGGCGCAGCTTTCCGCCAGGCGCAACAGCCGGTCGCGATCCTCGCCCGACTTCAAGTCCGCAATCACGCTCTTCTTGGCATGGTTGAGCTGGTTGAACCAGGGGTTGATCTCGCCGGGCGGGCCTGCCATCGGCTTGCCGTCGCGCAGCGGCCGGCCGCGCAGGCGTAGCGAGTCCGGCCGTGTCGGATGCTCGATCTTGATCACCTCGGCGCCGAGGTCGGCAAGCAGGGAGGTGACCATCGGCCCGGACCAGACCCAGGTGAAATCGAGCACGCGCACGCCCTCGAGAATCCGCGCCGGGTCTGCCGGCCGGCCCGTGCGGCGGGCCCAGGTCGGTGTGGAAGGGTGAACGGCCGCCGGCACGGATTGAATGCGCCAGGGCGCGGCCGGCACCATCACGGGGGGCTTGCCGTCACCGCGCGCAAGCGTGGTAAAGGACCCGCGAAACGCGAACTGCTCGTCGCGCAAGGCTTCGCGCACGTACTTCACCGGCGAAGCGGGAAAACCGAACTCGATGCCCAGGGCAAGCAGTTCGGCGCGTGTGTACTGCGCGAGCCACGGCAGCATGTGGCCATCGGCCTCGTCCGCATGTCGGGTGGCGACGATCTTCGGGTCGTCGAAGCGGGCCTCCCGGCTCCACGGCGGGTTGCCCATCGCGCGCAGCATGCCCTTCCACTCCTGCGTGCCGCGGCAGTACACCGCCACGTAGCCGTCCTTGCAGGGAAACAGGCCGCAGGGGTAGACGCCGCCGGACAGCGACGGGCGCGTTCCCTCGCGCTGCCAGGGCCGCCCGAAGGGCACGTAGTTGTGTGCCAGCGTGCCGACCAGGTTTGCCAGCACGTCGCGCGATGCCACGTCGATCGGTCCGCCCGCGCCCATGCGGCCGAGCACGGCGGCCAGCGCGGCGCACGCGCCGTTGATGCCGGCCTGGTAGTCGGTGATATCGTAGGGCAGGTTGAGCGGCTCCACGCCGCGGCTGCCGATGGCGAAACTCAGGCCCGAGGCGGCCGCGCTGGTCAGGCCGCAGCCTTGGACACTCGCGTCTTCCTGGAGGCCGTTGGCCGAGAGGACGACGAGCACGGTATCGGGTCGCAAGCCGCCGCTGCCAAGCGCCAGGTCGCGCATGCGCCCGGCCAGGGGATGGCCTTGCGACGCGGTTTCGACGATCACGACAGCGGCGCCGGCGAGCACGGTGTCGAGCTCGCCAAACTGGAACGAACTCTTGCGGCCATGCAGGTGCTGCTGAATCAGCACCTGCGCCTCGCTGCTCGCGATGAGGGTGGTGGGGACGGCACAGCGCGCGACCCGGGCGCCGAGCCGGGCCAGCACCGCGCCGCAATACGCGCCGGCCACGCCCCCGGAAAGCTCGACCACCTGGAGGCCGTGCAGCAGGTCCGCATTGGCGCTCCAGGAAATTTGTTCGGGGTTGTCCATTGGAAGGAAGACGGAATTCGGTGGCCGCGGATTCACCCCGCGGCGGGACGCACGTCCTGCGGGGGCTATGTGATGGGCATCCATTTTGGGTGCGCGACGCTTCAACGTCAATGTTGCGTAGAATTCTTCCGTCCCGCTGCTCTCCCCGGCACTTCGAAAACTGAAACCGGCGACCTGCCAGGAGTTCCCTTGCCTTCAAGAATCCGTGAATTGCTCGGCTGCGAAGTGCCGATCTTCGCCTTCTCCCATTGCCGCGACGTGGTGGTGGAGGTCACCAGGGCCGGCGGTTTCGGCGTGCTCGGCGCGTCGAGCTTCACGCCGGCGCAGCTCGAAATCGAGCTCAAGTGGATCGACGCGCACGTCGACGGCCGGCCCTACGGCCTGGACATCGTGGTGCCGGGCAAGTACAGCAAGGAGGCCGAGCAGCACAGAGGACGGCTCGATGCGCTGATCCCC
>JAYVST010000828.1:0-2336 GCA_043775255.1 Burkholderiales bacterium | reverse complement strand
GTGCCGTGGGAGTAGAACTCCCAGCCGCGCTCGGCGCAGGCGGCGATGATCTCCGGATGGTGCTCGCACATGGCGACGTTGAGCGAGACGCTGCCGCGGATGCCACAGCGGTCCATCGCCTCCATCATGCGCTGGAAGCCGGCGCGATTGCCGTAGTCGCGGAAGGCATAGTTGAGCACGTCGGGCTGCGGCCGCGCCCACGATATGCGCGACGGGTTTTTCGGCGGATCGAGTTCGTAGAACTCGATGTTGGGCGCCACCCAGAAGGCGACGCGCGCGCCCTTGGGCCAGGTGATTTTCGGGCGTTTGCCGTCGTTGGGGAGATAGTCGTAGAGACCGGGGTCGCGGGCCAAGGGGAGTTCTCCTTTCGTTGCCTGTGAATCGCAGGCACTGACTTCGGGAATTGAAAAGGGGCGCCCCCTTTCTCTGGTAGGTTCAGCCCTGATTCGTCGGCAGCGCGTTCAGGTGCGCGATGGCCTCGGCCACCGGAATCACGTCGCAATACTTGAGCGCCATGTCGTACAGGTTGGCGAAATGCGGGCTCTCGTGCTTGTCGGCCGTGGTCTCTTCCGGCACGATAGTGCGGAAACTGCGCTGCAGGCTGTCCACCGCAGTGGCGCGCACGCAGCCGGAGGTCGAACCGCCGGTGACGATCACGGTGTCGATCTTGTGGAAGGTGAAGATCGAGCCTAAGTTGGTCTCGAAGAAGGCTGAAGCCATGCGCTTGTTGATGATGATGTCGCGCGTGCGGTCGACGTCGAGGCGCTCGTCGAACTCGCTCCTGCGTGAGCCGACCTTGACGTTCTGCAGCGAATCCGGCGTGTTGGTGCGTGTGCCCCAGACGCCGCAGTCCTCGCCCGATTCCATGTAGGCCACGTAGGTCCAGACCACGGGAAAATTCTTCGCGCGCATGGCGGCGCAAAGCTGGTTCACGTAGTCGATCTGTTTGGGGTCGGTTTCATAGGCGGTGACAAACTCGCCGACGTTGGTGTAGGCCTTCTGGATGTCCACATTGATCAGCGCCGGGCGGGCGCCGAAACCGAAGCGCTTGCGCGTCGGATTTTTCTTCACCTCTTCGAAGAGTTGTCTGGCGGTCTTGTTCGATTGCTCCATGATGGCCTCGGCTTTTCGTTGCGGGGGTGGTCAAGAGTGTGCGGCACGGCCGCTCGATCGTTGCGATGGGGTCGGGGCGAGCAGCGACTTGCTTATTTTGCGCCAATGTCGGCCTGCGCTTTGAAGTTGAGCACGACGTGGGTCTCGTAGCGCGCTGGCGTGCCGTTGTGCGTGGCCGGGCTGAAGCGGATGCCTGCGGCTGAGGCGTTGACCACGGCGTCGAAAATCGGCGGCGGGTCGGCTTCGACGATGCGGCGGGAATCGGCAGTTTGTCAAAACAACAAATCCCACAACGCCCGCATCTTCACGTCCACCTCGGCGGCCAGCACGGCGTTGGCGAACACGAAGGCTTTTTCATTCGGCACGCTGGCCTGGGCATAGCGCATGAACTTGGCCGCCACTTGTTCCGCCGACAGGGGCATCGAAGGGTCGCCGGGGATCGCGCGCACGTCGCGCTCGATGTCGTTGTAACCGGACGAGACCAAGAGCGTGGCGCCGCGCTTGCCCTGTTCTTCGAGCACGCGATCGATCTTGATCTCCACCAGCGCTTCGAGGCGGCGCAGTTCGGCGTCGTCGAAGCGTCCCAGGCGGTACACGCTGTGGTCGAGCACGCCGAAGCGCAACATGGCCGCGAGGCCGAATGAGAGCGAGAACTGCGCCTGGATCGGCACGGCCGGCGCACGGTTGCCGCAATAGGTGATCGCCTCCGGGTAGATCGTCAGCACGATGCGGGTGACGCCTTCTGTACGCCCCTTTAGTTCCTCCCACACGCCCTTGGCGAGTTGCGCGCCGTAGTGCACATGGCGCACCGCCGCGTAGGGTTTGATGTAGGCGTCGAGGATCAGGTCATCTTCGGGCGCTGTGCACGGCCCTGCCTGCTGGTGGGCGGCGGCCCCCGAGAAGCGCGCGGCGTAATCGGCCAGCGCCCCCTCCGGCGCGCCGATGCCGGCCGCCGCCGCCTGTGCCGCAAGCAGGCCCAACTGGGCACTGTGCGCCAGGTAGGTGTTGCGTGCGGTTTTGCCCGCCGCCACCGGCAGATACAGGCTGGCAGGCAGCTGGCAGGCGGCAATGTCGATGGCGCGCACGATGCCCGCCGCGTCCTGCCCCAGCATGCGCGCGACGCCGGCGGCCACACCCAGGCCGGGCCAGTTGCCGTCCACATGCATGCCCGGCAGGATGCGCAGCCAGGCGCCGGCACGCGCGCCGACTTCGTAGGCCAGGGC
>JAYVST010000827.1:0-5925 GCA_043775255.1 Burkholderiales bacterium | reverse complement strand
GTGCTCAACTCGTTGCCGTCCTTGTCCGTCAACGTGATGGAGTGGCCGTACGCCAGGATGCGTGCCGCGTACTTGTTGGGCATCGCATTGCTGAAATCGTATTCAGGCAGCATGTCGTCGTCGTCAACCTCGCTCATAGAACCGCCTTTCCTGGCGCACCGTTTCCCGCGCACTGATGATCCTGATACGCCCATCCCGTTCCGCATGGGGCACCACCAGCAAGCGCCCACTGCGGGTCATGCCAATGCACACAAATCGCCGCTCGCCCAGAGAATGTTGCGGATCCGGAATGGTCCGCGCCAGCGGGTCGACAAATATCGTGCACGCCTCCTCGAACGAAACGCCATGCTTGCGAAGATTCGCTTCCGCCTTCGCTGGGTCCCAATCGAAGCGTTGGCCCGCGTAGTCCACGACTCATCGCGCTTTCACATCGTAAGGAATCTGCCGAAACTCGATCTGCTCCGCCTCCAGTCGCGCCGGCCCCAGGCGCAAGCTTTCGCCATACACCGTCTTCGGCCCGTGGAAAGGCAGAATCTCGTTGATCGCCTTCAACACAGCGCCCGTCAACACGTTGCCGCCCTCCGGCCGCTTGTCGCCGAGAATGCCGTTGAAGAGCAGATAGATCGCCTGGCCCTTGTGGATGCCCAGGAGCGGCGAATCGAAAACGCCGGTCGCGGGTTCGCCGGTTTCCTGATGCCAGATGAAGGCGGCGAGCGCGGCAAACTTCACTTGGGGATGAATCGCGCCGGTGTCGTCGAACACGGGTTCGCCCAGCTTGAGAAATCGAAAGCCGCCGCCGCCTTGCCAGTTGACGGATTGCGAGACGCCGCCTTGTTCACCGGCGATTACTTTTTCGAGACGGGGCAGGCAATGGGTGGCCGCGTGGTCGCCCATTTCGATGCCGACCCAGCGACGTTTCATTTTGTGTGCGACTGCGGCGGTGGTTCCAGAGCCCAAGAATGAGTCGAGCACGATGTCGTCGGGATTGCTTGCGATGTGGATGATGCGCTTTAGCAATGCTTCGGGCTTTGGTGTTTCAAATGAAGCCTTTTCCCCAAACAATTTTTCAAGCTCGGCACTCGCATGTTGGTTAAGTCCGACGTCGTCCCAGATACTCGGCGAAGACATGCCCTGCTTGGCTTCGCTCGAAAAAAGCTTTCGCATTGGGGTCTTCGCTGTCCCTTTCACTCCCCAATACAACCGCCCATCGTCCTGGAGTCTCTGCATTTCTTCTTTGCTATGGCGCCAGCAAGTTCCTTTTCGTGGCCAAACTTCCTCCAGCGTGTAAGGATTCTTGATCGCGTAGAAAAGGCTTTCAACGAAGCGCCCACCCTTTCCGTTCGCAGTGGTGTCGATTTTTCGATATGTGCCGCGTGGATCGGGGCCTGAAGGTTCGTCAAACGCTTGATACATCGCATCGGCCTTTTCCGAGCGTTGCATCAGATTGAAAGAAAGCTCCGCGCGAGTCTTTGTAGAAGTCGGGTCTTTGCTACGCGACCAGACAAGCAGGTGGTCGTGAACGAGTCCGAGCTTACGATCGTTTGGCGGGCCATCTCGCTTTCGCCATGAGATGTCGATGATGAAGTTGGTACGCCCGAAAACCTCGTCTGCAACTACGCGAAAGTAGTGGGCCTCATTGTCGTCAAGGGTCACCCAGACACTACCGTCGGTCGATAGCAATTCACGCAGCAACACCAACCGTGGCCACATCATCGACAACCACTGGCTGTGCTCCAGGTTATCGTCGTAGTGCTCGAACGCGCTTTTGGTGTTGTACGGCGGGTCGATGAAGATGCATTTGACTCGGCCGCGATACAGCGGCAGGAGGGCCTTGAGGGCTTCGAGGTTGTCGCCCTGGATTAGGAGATTGCCGGTGCCATCGCCGTGGCTGGACACGTGGTCGAGCAGGCGGTAAGGCACCTTGTCGGCGACGGCCATGGCGGCGTCGCGGTTGAGCCAGTCCAGGGTGGGCATGCGTCAGGTTTTCGGAGGGGTGCGGCGCCGGGAGGGTGGGCGCTCGGGCCTTGCATAGTAGGGAGCGGGTGGCTCATGCACTGCGCCAGCGCTGGTGGAAACTGAAGGGGTGTCGAACAGGTCGGGTTCGCGCACGTAGTGGATCAGCGCGGCCAAATCGACCTTGAGGTAGACGCACAGTTTTTTCAGCACGTCGCGGTCGTAGCTTTGCACGGTGTCGTAGTAGTAGCGGTCGACCGTGGCGCGCGCGATGCCGGTGTCGCGCACGACGTCGGCGACCTTGAGGCGGCGCTCGCCGAGCAGGGCGGAGAGGCGGCAGATCACCATGGCGGCAGGCTTGACGCGAGAATCTCTTTAACGTAATAATTAATCGACATCGAGTAATTATGATATTTTAACGAGTCATTTTTAAGCGATTATAGGCTTTTGGGCGAGTGCGCGCCAGAGGCCGGTCGTTGCGGGGTGCGGGAATGGCGAAATTCGGGCAGGGCAGGCAGGCAAGGGGCGGGGTGGTTCGTCCGGCGCCGGAGCGGGTGGCGCTTTTGGCGCAGCAGGTGGTGCGCGCGCTGGGGCGACCATTGGTGCCGCAACCGCGCTCTGCCGAGCCGGGTTTCGCCGCCCTGCGCGCGGCGGCTTGCGCGGATTTGCTGCGCCGGTTCGCCGCGCCGCTGCGGGTGGTGGATGTGGGTGCGGTGCACATCGTCAGCGTGCTCGATGCGCTGGCATTCGTGCACGACAGGGCGCGCCGGCATGTGTGCGTGGGTGTCTGGCAGCCGGATGGCTCGCTGGTGATCGATACGATCAGTCGCATCGAGATCGGCCGGCCACTGGCGGGCTTTGGGTGGATCGACGTGTTGCTGGCTCAGTGGCAGCAGGAATGGCTCTGCTTTGCGGACTTGTTTGCGCGGCGGGATGTGTGCAATCGGCTGCGCAACGCGGTGCGGCGCTGGCTGCGCGAGACGGTGGACATGCGGGCGCAGCGGCAGGTGTTTCGCGCGGCGCTTAAACTCGATGCACGTGTAGTGTGGATGGCGGAGCGGCTGGCGCGGTCGGCGCGGGCAGGCTGGCTTTGCGCCGGGCACTACAGCGACGTGGGGCGTCATTGGCAGCGGCTGGAATGGGTGTTGGCGGATTCGCCTGCGGTGTTCCGGCTGGTGGGGCTGGCGTTGCTCGAAGGCAAGCTTGGCAATCCGGATGAGCCGGTGGCGTCCACGTTGCGCCTGCTGCGGGGTTGGGGCGTATCCGAGGCGGCGTGGCGCCGGGCGTGTCAACTCGGGCCGCGCCTGTTCGATCCGGTTTTGAAGTTGGCGATGGCGCATCAATCGTTCGGTGCATGTGTGGAAGGGTTGCGCTTGCTGGAGATGGCGGACTTGCAGCCGCTGCCCAAAGCGTTGCAACGGCTGCTGTTTTGGCAACATGCGTTGCCCGATTGCGATTTGGTGGACTTTCGTGACGGCTGGTGCACGTTTCCGACCTGGTTCGTGCGCAACGCGGCGCGCGCGGCACGCGATGCGCAACGGCGAGGCGCGTCGCCGGCGTTTGTCGATGACGAGTTGCTGCCCGCATTGGAGTGGCTGTGCGAAGCCGCGCAACATCCGGACGCCAACCAAATCCGCAGCGGCTGGCGATGGATCATGCGCGCTCAACAAATGTGGCGGGTGCTTGAAGAAGCTTGACGCGACAAATCATAAGTTGACGCCAATCATGAGTATTGACATCAATTTGATTTCAATTTACACTTATGGCGTCAAAATTGTCCCAATGCGAGTGCCGCCATGCCGAGAAAAGCATCCACCATCCGGCTTGATCCGGTGACCCAGTTCGCGCTTGAAAATTTGAGCCGGGTATCGAAGCGTCCCATGAATCATCTGGTCAACGAGGCAGTGAAGGACTATGTGGTCCGGCGCAGTTCGGACTTGGCGCAAGACCTCGAAGCCACGTTGGCAAGTCTGCGCGCTTATCGACTGAGCGATCCGGATTTTGAGAAGGCGATCGCCGGGTTCGTCGATGCGGAGAGGAAAATCGGCAAAGACGACCCGGTCGAAGGGCAAGTTGTCATTGGCGAGTTGGTGAACGGGCAGTTGGTCGAAGCGCGCGCGACCGGCGATGCCGGCACCATCCATTCGACGCTGCGGGCTATTTTGAATGCGGCCTGATTGGGACGCGGATAGCCCTGCGCTCGCTCGAAATATCGCCAGCCTCTCTCGCTTGCTCGCAACAGGGGCGCGCAAGCGAGAACCGCTTACTGTCGAAGCGGCGCGCGAATGGCAAATCGCGCTCATGCGCGGGCTCATGGCCGATGATCCGAAATACGTTGGCGCGTTTCGCGGTGAACCGGGGCTGGAATACGTTCAGGTTCATGTAAATGGCCTCTTCGGCGTTGCCGCAAGAGATGTCGCGGCCGCGTTGGGCGTGTTCGACAGGCGCCTGCAGGGGGCAATCGCGCATCTTGATGGCCAAATCCCCGGCGCTACTCTTCCGGGAACGGATCAGCTCGGCGCGGTGATCGAGCTATGCGCCTGGGCGCACGCCGAGTGGGTGCGCATTCACCCGTTTGCGAATGGCGACGGGCGCGTTGCCCGCCTGTGGGTCAATAGCCTGGCAATGCGCTATGGTTTGCCACCGTTCGTGCGCATTCGCCCAAGGCCGGGGGGCGACTATGGCAAGGCAGGCGAGCGGGCGATGCGCGGCGATTTTGCGTTTTCCATTCCGGTATTCCGCGCGATGCTTGACGAAGTTCTCAGTCTTTCGGGATCCGCCCATGAATAGTCGCCACGGATGCTCCCGGCAAACCAAGAATGACTTGGGCATCGACCTGGGCATCGACCGGGGCATCGACCGGTGCTTTGGCCACGAGAGTTCTGACTTGGGCGGTCAGGTCAGATCGGCACGCGTATCGATGTCGCGCAGGATTCCGGGGTCATTGCATTCAACCAGCTGCAATAGCTCCGGATGGCTGCGCACTATGTTGCGCGCGCCGGCATCGCCTTCGAGGGCGAGCAACAGGTCGAGGAAGCGCGCGCCGATACCAACCGGGTGGCCGCGTTCGCCCAGATAGCTGGCGGCGACCAGGTCGGCGCCTTGTGCGACGAATTCGGCGATGCGTGCATGCGTTGCGCTCTTGATGAAGGGCATGTCGGCTAAGGCGACCACCCAACCATGGGCCTCGCGTGTGGCAGCCACACCGGCGGCGAGGCTGGCGCCCATGCCTTCATGTGCCCGTTCGCATTCGACTACGCGCAGGCCTGCTGTCTCGAGAAGAGGCTTGAGTGGGCTGGCGACGCCGGTGACGGCGATCGCGCCGGGCAGGGCGGTGAGGAAGGCTTTGGCCGAGCGCAGTGCGATGGGTGTGCCGTCGAGCGGATGCAGGAGTTTGTTGCCGTTGAAGCGTTTGGAGGCGCCTGCGGCGAGGAGGATGCCGGTGGGTGTGCGGAGCATTTGGGAGGGGGTTGCCCCTCACCCCGGCCCTCTCCCCGCACAGCGGGGCGAGGGTGACTGCTGCGCGTGTTCACTCCGGCACACGAACGGCTTTTCTTGCGGGTTTGGGCGGGCGCGGGTTTGGGCGGCGCGGGTTTGGGCGGGCGAGGGTTGGGAGGGTGCGGGTTGGGAGGGCGCGGGTTGGGAGGGTGCGGGTTGGGCGGGTGTGGGTTGGGCGGGTGCGGGTTGGGAGGGTGCGGGTTGGGAGGGTGCGGGTTGGGCGGGTGCGGGTTGGGCGGATTCGGGTTGGGCGAGTTGTGGGACGGGCCGGTTTTGTCAGGCGGTGCTGGCTTCGAAATTGCCGGTGGCCTTGTCGGACACCTTGTCGAGCGGGAAGCGGTTTTTCACGGCGGTGACTTCGGCCAGGATGGAGATGGCGATTTCCGGCGGGGTGCGGCTGCCGATGCGCAGGCCGATCGGGCCGTGCAGGCGATCGATCTCGGCGTCCGAGAGGTCGAACTCCTTGAGCCGTGT
>JAYVST010000826.1:0-3721 GCA_043775255.1 Burkholderiales bacterium | reverse complement strand
CGTTCCCTCAAGCAGCAGAAGGAGGAGGAGGAGGGCATGATGAAGGGCGGGTCGCTCGAAGAGGAATACAAAGCCGATGCGGCGCCCGATGCCGATGCGGAAAAGAAGATGGCGCCGGACGGAGCGGCGAGCGGCAAATGAGTCTTGCAATAACATTGCAAACAAGGTTAACTTGAGTTTTGGACAAACCAGAAGGAGAGCCATGAAGCCGGTCATGCAGTCCCTGATTCTCTCAGCCATCTTTGTGGCGTTCACGGTGCCGGCGGCGGCGCAGCAGCCGGCGGCGCCAGGTGCCAAGGTCCTGAAAATGCAGTCGAGCTGGCCCGCCAGTTCGACTGCGCAGGACCACTTCAAGCTGTTCGCCGATCGCACCGATAAACTCTCCGGCGGTACGCTCAAGATCGAGGCCATGGCTGCAGGGCAGATTGTGCCGGCATTTGAGGTTCTCGACGCCAGTGCCAAGAAGGTGATCGACGGCCATCACTCGATCGCGTATTACTGGGTCGGCAAGAACAACGCGGCCGTGCTTTTCGCCGGCCCGCCCGGCGGCCCCCTCGGTATGGACCACTCCGACTACCTCAGCTGGATGTGGAACGGCGGCGGAGCCGAGATGTGGAACGACTTCTACCAGAACACGCTCAAGCTGAACGTGCATGTCATCCCCGGGCACCCGACCAGCCCGCAGGCGTTCGGCTGGTTCAAGCGTCCGATCAAGAGCCTGGCCGACTTCAAGACCATGAAGTGCCGCCAGACCGGCATCAACGCCCAGATCTTCACGCGCATGGGGATGACCACGATAAACATGCCCGGTGGCGAGATCCTCCCGGCGGCGCAGCGCGGTGTGATCGATTGCGCAGAATGGGTCGGCGGTGTCGAGGACTTGCGCCTGGGCCTGCATACGGTCTACAAGTTCCACTACACGCCCGGCATGCACGAGAACAACACGATGGGCGAGATCGTTTTCAACGGCGACGTCTGGAAAGGCCTGAGCCCGGTGCAACAGGAGATCATCCGCTCCGCGGCACGCGACGCCCACATCTCCTGGTACTCCGCATGGCAGAAGCAGAACGCCGACGCGCTCAAGGAGATGCAGGAAAAGCATGGTGTGAAGGTCCTGCGCACGCCGCCGGAAATCCTCAACGCCTACCTCAAGGCCTGGGACGGCTTCGTCGACGAAGAAAACGCGAAGAACCCCGTCTTCAAGAAGATCCACGACTCGCAGAAAGCCTGGGCGGCGGTTTTGGTCCCGGCCAAGCGCTTCATGCACCCGCCTTACTCTTTTGCCGCGAACTACTACTGGCCTGAGGCCAAGCCGGCGGCCGCGGAGACGAAGAAGTGAGCGGTGCGCCCGCCCGACGCGAAGAGTTCCTGCTCGCAGGACTCGCGCCGCCCATCAGCCACTATTGCGACGCGGTGCGCTGGGGCGACACGCTCTACATCTCCGGCATGCCGCCCTTGGACGCCCAGGGGCGCGTCGTAAGTGACGATCCGGCCGCGCAAGCGCGCCAGGTGTTCGAGAACATGAAAATCGTGCTCGATGCGGCGGGTGCGAGTTTCGCGGACATTCTCAAGGTAACGGTTTACCTGACCGACGTGAACGACCGCACCAGGATCAACCCGGTACGACAGCAATACTTCGGCGCGGCGCGCCCGGCCAGCACCCTTATCGGCGTCAAGGAACTCGCGATCCCCGGAATGAAGGTGGAAATCGAAGCGGTCGTCGGCCTGCCCAACGGCTAGTTGTATGCCATTTCGCGCTCCGATTCTGCGGTATTGGCCTTGCTGCGTTTCACGGCAATTGCACTGACGATAGCGACTGTCCTCGCGCTGCTGGCGGAGCGGTGCGGTGCGATGCACGGCGCCGCGCAGTGTGGTCTTTTGTCCTGGGTTGCGATTCCGTTCACAATCGCGGCGCTGGTTCTCGAAACTCTGGTTTTCGGTGCGCCGCAGGGCGACCATGTGGTTCGCATGATCCTTTGGCTGGTTGCGCTTGTAGTTGCAATCATCCTGACTGCCCTTGTCTTGTGGCTGCACGCGCGCTATACCCGTCGGCCCGATCGTCTCTGAGGTAAGCTGCGCTGACTCGATCGCGTTTTCAAATTGCTCAACCACCTGACCACTCCGAGGATTTTCCATGCCGGTTGTCTCCAAGACATTCGATAACGCCGAATGGCGCCGCGTGACCGACCCGAACTGCAAAGCGTTCCGGGTCGATTTCGAGTACGCCCTGCTGGGCTACGATCTGCCGAGCGGGCGCCTGGACATGCTGCTGCGCTATGGCCCGGGCGGCCATTGCCGGCCGCACCGGCATGTCGCGGCCACAACCACCCTGGTCCTGGAGGGGGAACAGTTCCTCACCGAAGTGTTGCCCGATGGCAGCACTCGTGCGATCCACCGCAAGAAGGGCGACTATGCGCTGGCGGCTGCCGACGCGCATCCGCATGACGAGCATGGCGGCGAGTCGGGCGGCACGGTCCTGCTTTCGATGACGGCGCCCGACGGCATCCTGTTCGAGTATTTCGACGCGAACATGCAAAACGGGTGGAAGCTCTCGATCCGGGAATATGTCGAGAGCTGGAACAACGGGACGGTTTACGGCGCAGCGCCGGGCGCGAGCAAGCCAGTGACTGCATGAGCGGTCGAGCGTTCGTGGTGCTGCCCGCTGCGGCCAAGGTCACGCCAGGCGGCTACTGTGCGGGCGCAACGCTCGCCGGTGACAAACTGGAGCTGGCTCCTATTCATCGTTGATGGCCCGGTGCGGCATAGTCAGCGCGCCCTGCAACATTCGCAAGGAAAGATCCTGTCCCCCGCAATCGAATACGCCTTTGGCGCGATGCTCTTCTTCGGCCTGGGTGACCTGATCTACAAGCGTGGCGCGGCGGCCGGTGCGCTGGCGCACCATTTCATGATGGTGCAGACCTGGTTTTTCGTGCCCACGGTGTTCCTCTATGGATTGTTCACCGGGTCGCTTTTGCTCAATGCGGGCGCATGGTGGGGCGCCTTGGCCGGGGTGTTCATCGTGATCGGCTACTACAACTTCGCGTACTGCCTGAAGACCGGCTCGGTCAGCATCGTGGCGCCGGTGTTCCGCCTGAGTTTCGCGCTCACGGCCGCGCTGGCGGTGTTGTTGCTGGGCGAGCCGCTCACCGTGCCCAAGGTCACCGGTCTTGCGCTTGCCCTGGGCGCGGTGTGGCTGCTGCTTGGAGGGGCGCCGGCCGCGGACGAGGCAGCGCGGCGCCGCGACCGCGCCTTGCTGGTGCGCCTCCTGGTGGCGACGGTGGCGGTGGCGCTGGCGAACCTCATCTACAAGCTGGGGTTGCGGGCAGGCTCGACGCCGGCGACCCTGCTGGTCGCGCAGGCGTGCACGGCGTCGGTCCTTGCGACCTCGTTCGCGGCGCGCATCGACGGCGCCGTGCGGCCATCGCGCGCGGCGCTGCGCCATGCGTCGGTGGCGGCCATCGTGCTGGCGACAGCGTTCATCCTGCTTCTGCAGGGGCTGGTGCGAGGCGAGGCGAGCGTGCTGGTGCCGGTGGCGCAAATGGGATTCGTGGTCACCGCATTGCTCGGCTTCGTGTTTCTGTGCGAACCTTTCACGCGGCGCAAGGGCGCGGGCCTCGCGGTCGCTCTCGGTGCGCTGGCCTGCCTGGCCTACGGGTAAGCGGTGTGTGTGGCCGGGCTCTACCGTAGTAACCTTGCCTGTCTTCGACGTTCACAACAAGAT
>JAYVST010000825.1:0-1650 GCA_043775255.1 Burkholderiales bacterium | reverse complement strand
CATCTCAAGGCCGGCGCGCGCGAGCGCGCCCATGCGGTGGACTACCCGTGGGACGTGGCGCGCCTGTGCGCCGCCAACGGGTTGCTGGGCATCACCATCGCCGAACAGGATGGCGGCCAGGGCGGCTCGGTGATGGACGCGGTGCTGGCCATCGAAGCGGTGGCGTCGGTGTGCCCGCGGAGTGCCGACGTGATCCAGGCCGGCAGCTTCGGGCCGATCCGCGTCTTCGCCGAATACGGCACGCCCTGGCAGAAGGAGCGTTACCTGTCGAAGATCCTGGCCGGAGAGGCGGTGATATCGGTAGGCATGACAGAGCCCGAGGCCGGTTCTGCGGTGACCGATCTCATCACCAGCGCCACGCCCGACGGCGACGGCTACCGCATCAACGGCGCCAAGGTGTTTTCCACCCACGCGCCGTATGCCGACGTTTTGCTGGTCTACGTGCGTTACGGCCGCGGCGTCGGCGGCATCGGCTCGGTGTTGATCGACACCAAGGCCGCAGGCGTGCGCTTCGGCAAGCGCTCGTCGTTCATGTCGGGCGAGGAGTGGGCGCAGCTCTATTTCGACGACGTCTACGTGCCGCCCGAGATGGTGGTCCTGAAGGAAGGCGGTTTCAAGAAACAGATCGCCGGCTTCAACGTCGAACGCCTCGGCAACACGGCACGCTCGCTGGCGCTGGGCCGCTATGCGTACGAAGAGGCGCGCCAGTGGGCGCTTGAGCGCAAGCAATTCGGACGACTCCTGTGCGAATTCCAGGGCCTGCAATGGAAATTCGCCGAGATGAAGATGAAACTCGACGCCGGCCAGTTGCTGCTCTACCGCGCCGCCAGCAACGCCGACAGTGGCTTTCCCTCGCCTGACGAGACAGCGATCGCCAAGGCCTACTGCAACCAGGCCGGGTTCGAGATCGCCAGCGAATCCATGCAAGTCATGGGCGGGCTGGGCTACAGCCAAGAATCGCTGGTGGAATATTGCATGCGTCGCTGCCGCGGCTGGATGATCGCCGGCGGCTCGATCGAGGTGTTGAAGAACCGGATCGCCGAAGGCGTGTTCGAACGCACGTTCTCGCAGCGCCCCTAGACGCGCTTTGCGCACAACGAATATCGGAGAGACAAGCATGACCACAAGCAACGCGCATGCCGACGCAGCGACAAACGATCGCCGCTTTCGCCTGATCCCGCTGGCAGACATGACGCCGACGCAACGCGAAGTAGCCGACGCGTTGCGCTCGGGACCGCGCGCCGGCACCGGCGCCGCCTCGCTCACCGACGCCGCTGCGCCGATCGGCGGACCGTTCAACGTATGGTTGCGCAGACCGGACCTGGCCAATCTGCTGCAACAGGTAGGCAGCCACGTGCGCTTCAAAAGCTCGCTGCCGGCACGCCTGAACGAACTGGCGATCCTGGTCACCGCGCGCCACTGGACCACCCAATACGAATGGTTCGCGCATCACCGGCTGGCGCTTGCCGCCGGACTCGATCCGCAGGTGGCAGCCGATCTCGCCGCCGGCCGCCGGCCCGCCAACATGCAGCCCGACGAAGCGCTGGTGCATGACTTCTCACATGAACTGCACACCACCCGCGGCGTGAGTGACGCCACCTACGCGGCGGTGGTCGAGCGCTTCGGCGAGGCCGGCGCGATGGACCTGAT
>JAYVST010000824.1:0-4120 GCA_043775255.1 Burkholderiales bacterium | reverse complement strand
GAATCATGACGGGGGCGAGCGCGGCGATCGAAAGCAGCCGTGGGTGGAGCAGCGACCCAACCGGCCGTTGATGCCGAGAGTCGACCATCGAGCGACGACATAGATATATCCATTTCATGTATATTTCATGGATACTCTAATCAAACTTGTTGCCATGACCATGCATGTAAATCTGTCCCCCGAGATGGAGGGGTTCATCAAAGGCAAAGTCGCCAGCGGCTTCTACGGCAACGCGACGGAGGTGATCCGCGATGCGATTCGCCGCATGCAGGCGGAGGAAAGCCGCGTGGCGACCTGGCAGGCTGCGATCAAGAAGGGCGACGAACAGCTCGACCGTGGCGAGGGCATCGACTACACGCGCGAGTCCCTGGATGCGATCACACGCAACGCCACCACTGCGATGCATAGTGGCCGGCCCATCGATCCGGATGTCCTCCCGTAAGCCGCTGCCGCTCAAGCTATCGCCTCTCGCGCGCGACGATTTCATCGGCATACTTCGCTATACCGGCGAGACTTGGGGCCACGATCAGCTGGTCGCCTACCGCCACAAACTCGACGCCGCATTGCAGACACTCGCCCGCAACCCGGCGCTTGGCCACCGCCGCGATGATCTGCCGCGGACGCACCAGGCCTATCTGGTCGGCTCGCATGTGATCGTGTATCGCGTGGAGTCCAACCACGTCGGCGTGGTGCGCATCCTGCATCGGAGGATGAGTCTGCCGAGGCATGTATAAAAAGTTGTCGCACATCGCCGCAACAACCGAAGGTCTTTTGACAGCATGGGCCGGCGATCCCGCATCAACATTCGGGACGAGAAAGTCAGGGCAAAGACAAACGAGATATGCCGAGTATTGCTCGCGATCGAAAAATTGGAGAACGTGTGCAATGAACGCTGATCGTTTCACCTATCGGATCACTTGGTCGCAGCGCGACGACGAGCGTGTCGGTCTATGCGTCGAGTTTCCATCGCTGTCGTGGTTGGCCCGCTCGCCAGAGGCGGCCCTGAAGGGGATCCGCAAAATCGTCGTGGAGGTCGTGGCCGACCTGCAAAATACGGGGCTGCGTGCGTCAGCGCGTCGGCTGCAATACGGTGTCATGCGGGATCTGCATGGAGCAGTGACCGTTTCACGGTTTGAGGCAGTTCAATCTCGACGAAGCGATGCGCTGAAAAGAGGTAGTCGTCACCGCTGTCATCGACAACACGGATATCGCCATGGGCGGCAGCCTCTGTGTCGGGCAGCACGCGGTAGATTTTGTGCAGTTCCAGCGATGCCGGATATCCGCGGTTGTCGATGCAGACCCCGAAGACGGTGGTTGATTTGCGTCGTTTCATGACTGGCGGCCCCTCGCTGCTGGAAGCTCGACGGCCGTCTTGACGCCCGGATGCCCACACCGAGATCGCGCAGCCTCGGCGCGAGACAGGCTCATGCAAGCACCAGGTCAAATTTCGCGCGCTGCCCCTCCCCGTCCTCGACCAGCTTGACCGTCACCAGCCGCCGTTCCGCCAGGTTCATGCCGCGATAAACACCGTCACGCTGATTCTGCGCCTCGCCGTCGACGAACAGCTGGCTTATCAGGCCACCGAATTTCTGCGCCTTGACCGCAACATGGATATGCGGCGTGCGGCCCGGATATGCGAGCGGCCGAATGGTGGCGAAGGCGTAGCCGCCGTCGGCGCCGGTGCGCATCCAGCCAAAGCCGGCGAAGTTGGCGTCGCGGTCGGCAGGCGTGCTGTCGCGCGAATGGGTGTAGTGGCCGAGGCCATCGCATTGCCAGATCTCGACCCGCGCCCCTTCGACCGGCTTGCCGAAACGGTCGGTAACCCGGCCTTCGAGCGCGAGCGGCACGGGCTTACCCATCAGCGGCCCACGCACCAGGTGCGTCACCGGTTCGGCGCTGAATTTCTCCGGATAGAAGGGGCCCTCGGTGAGTGAAGGGGTGGCGGCGAGCGCGGTCTGGGCGCGGATGGCGCTGGCGGGGATGCCCAGCGCGGCGGCGGCGACAAAGCGACGGCGGGAGAACGGCATGGAATGTTTCCTGAACCTGGGTCAAAGACTCTTTTGGAACGCCACCACCGGCGAAGGTTCCGGTCCCGGCGGCGGAATTGATCTCGAAATGTTCATTGAGCGCGGTGGTGCAGGCGAATCACCAGGTCCCGCATCCACCGATTGCCCGCATCCGGTTCGAACTTCTGGTGCCAGAACACGCTAATGTGCACTCGCTCCAGCGGCGAGGGGAAGGGTTGCATCACCAGACGGCCGTCGCGGCAAATGAGTTCTGCCAGCATTTCAGGCACCACCGCGACCAGATCGCTGCGCTCCAGAATGCCGGGGATGGCCATGAAATGCGGCATGCGTACCGCCACCCGGTTGAGCAGGCCCAATCGCTTGAGCGCGGCATCGACCTTGCGGTGCGCGGTTTCCTCGGGTGCGACGATCACGTAGTCGAGTTCGCCCAGGTCGCGCCGCGTGATGCGCTGCGCGGCGTGCGGATGGCCGGCCGCGAGTACCAGCAGGTAGGGCTCGTGGAACAAGGGCGCACCGCGCACGCCGCGCCCCAATCCTTCGAGCGAGCCCATGGCGAGGTCGATGTCGCCGCGCTCCAGCGCGCCGGCGATCTCTGCCAGAGGCAACGGCCGGGTCTCGATGCGCAGCAGCGGCGCCTCGCTTCTCAGCGCCTCGATGATGGGCGGCAGGAACATGGTCTCGCCCAGGTCCGAGGTGGAAAACCGGAACAGCCGACCCGCGCTCGCCGGCTCAAAAGGCGCGGGGGCGCCGAGCGAACCCTCCAGCAGGGCCAACGCGTCGCGCACCGGCTGGCTGGCGGCAGCGGCGCGCGGCGTTGGCCGCATGCCGGCCGGGGTGCGGATGAACAGGGGGTCGTCGAAGGCCTGGCGCAGGCGCTTGAGCGCATTGCTCATGGTCGGCTGGGTCAGGCCCAGCAACTCGGCGGCGCGGGTGACGCTCTGCTGGCGCGCGATGGCGTCGAACACCCGCAGCAGGTTGAGATCGAGGTCTTTGGCATTCACATGATCAATGTACACCATGATCCCCATCGATTTGACAAATGATGGTGCACTGCATAACCTCGCCTGACCAACAAGAGGACTAAGGAGACAGATGTGGAACGATCATTCGCGGCCGAGATCGAGTTGCTCAAGCTGGGCGAGGGCGACCTGTTCCGCGGCGAGGGCATTCTCGCCGTCACCAAGGCGCTGCTGCAATCCGGTGTCTCGTATGTCGGCGGCTACCAGGGCGCGCCGGTATCGCATCTGCTCGACGTGATGGTGCAGGCGCGCGACTATCTCGACACCCTCGGCGTACATGTCGAGTCCTGCACCAACGAGGCTTCGGCCTGCGCCATGCTGGCAGCCTCGATCAACTACCACGCACGCGGCGCGGTGACATGGAAGTCGATCGTCGGCACCAATGTCGCGGCCGACGCACTGTCCAACCTGGCCTCGGCCGGCGTCAAGGGCGGCGCGTTGATCGTCGTCGGCGAAGACTACGGCGAGGGTGCCTCGGTGATCCAGGAGCGCACCCACGCCTACGCGATGAAGTCCTCGGTGTGGCTCACCGATCCGCGTCCGAATCTGGAGAGCATCGTCAAGACGGTGGAGCAGGCGTTCGAGCTCTCGGAGGCATCGAACACGCCGGTGATCATGGAGTTGCGCATTCGCGCGTGCCACGTGCAGGGCGAGTTCGTTGCCCGGGCCAACCGGGCGCCCAAGGTATCGACGCTCGAACCGCTGGCCGAGCCCGCCGCCTTCCTCTACGATCGACTGTCGCACCCGCCGGTGACGTTCAAGCAGGAAAAGCTGAAAGGCGAGGTGCGCATGCCGGCGGCGCGACGCTTCATCATCGACCGGGCGATGAACGAACTGTTCGCAGGCACGCGCGCGGACGCCGGCATCATCGTCCAGGGCGGGCTGTTCAACAACCTGATCCGGGCGCTGCAGCTGGCCGGTCTGGCCGACGCGTTCGGCGCGGCCGCAGTGCCGATCCTGTGCCTCAACGTGGTTTATCCGCTGGTGCCGGAACAGATCGCGGCATTCTGCGCCGGCAAACAGAAGGTGCTGGTGGTCGAGGAAGGCCAGCCGGAATACATCGAGCAGGAAATC
>JAYVST010000823.1:0-3354 GCA_043775255.1 Burkholderiales bacterium | reverse complement strand
CTTGCCGGCAAGCTCGGCCTGCACCCCCACCAGATCGCGCGAACGCGTGGCCGGCAGGTTGGCCGCCTGCACCTGAATGGTGAAGCGGAAGGTCGAGCCATGGCCCGGACCCGCGCTTTCCACCCACATGGTGCCACCCATCAGCTCGGCTAAGCGTTTGGAGATCGCCAGACCCAGGCCGGTGCCGCCGTATTTGCGGGTGGTAGAGGAATCGGCTTGCGAGAACGACTGGAAGAGACGCCCCTTGCCTTCTTCCGAGAGCCCGATGCCGGTATCGCGAATGGAGAAGTCAAGCTCCAGATTCTCGCCCGCAAGCGGCCTGGCGGTCACCGTCAGCACCACCTCGCCCTTTTCGGTGAACTTGACCGCATTGGCCAGAAGGTTCAGCAACACCTGCCGCAGGCGCGTGAGATCGCCATTGATCGCATTCGGCAACTCGCCTTCGAACACATAGGCTGTGTCCAGATGCTTCTCTGTGGCGCGCGTGCTGATCAAGTCCAGCGCCGACTCGACGCAATCGCGCAAGTCGAACGGGTGCATCTCGATATCCATGCGCCCGGCCTCGATCTTGGAAAAATCGAGAATGTCGTTGATGATGGTGAGCAGCGCGTCGCCCGAATCGCGAATCGTGCCGGCGTAGTCGCGCTGCTCGTCGTTGAGCGGCGTGTCGAGCAGGAGGCCGCTCATGCCGATGACCGCGTTCATCGGCGTGCGGATCTCGTGGCTCATGGTGGCCAGAAACGCGCTCTTGGCCTCGTTGGCGGTTTCGGCGGCGGCGCGCGCGTCTTGGGCCTCCTTGAACAACCCCGCGTTCTGAATCGCGATCACGGCCTGACTCGCGAAGGTCTCGAGCAGGCTCATTTCCTTCGCGGTGAACGGCCGGGGTGGTACGCGGTTGACATTGATCGACCCGATGCCACGCCCTTCCCAGAACATCGGCGCCACCATCTGAGATCCGTTCTTTCCCCGCTGCTGCCAAAGCTGCCGCATGACAACCGGCACGCCCGCGCCATTCAGTATGTCCGGATAGTGGACGACACACCGCTCGCGAAACGCGACTTCGAGTGCGCTGCCGGTCAGCGATATGGGATACAAGGCCCTTACCCGGACGAGGTCAAGACCAATGCCCGCACCGTAATGCACTAGGCTGTCCTCTCCGACCAGCTGGATAGTCATTCCGTGGCCATCGAATAGGCTTCGGCACTTCTCCAGGATCTTGTCGAACACCGGCGCATTGTCGGCCACCGAATTGCTGATCACCTGGAGCACCTCGGCAGTGGCAGTTTGCTGCTCCAGCGCCTCTCTGGTGTCGTTGAATAGCCGCTCGTTCTGTATCGCGATCACTGCTTGGTCGGCAAACGTCTGCAGAAGCGAAACTTCCTCCGGCTTGAAGGGCCCGGGCTCGGCGCGACTGACGTTGATGGTCCCGATGGCCTCGCCTCCCTGCATCATCGGCGCGACGAGCAGCGCGCGATAGCCACGAATGCGCGCGGCCTCTTTCGCGCGGTCCGAAAAGCGCGGATCCGTGAGCGCATCGGAAGTAAAGAATGCCTGGCGGTCCATCACCGCCCGGCCGGCCACGGCGCCGGCGATATTCATCGGGAACACGGCCTTGAGCGCCGCGTCGCGTTCAGGCGATATGGAACTGAAGGCGAGCAGTTCGAGCTCCTCACCTGTCACGCGGGTGACGATCGACGAGTTCGCGCCGAAGAGGCGCTTGGCACTGTCCGCAATGGCCGTGAACACCGGCGTCGCGTCGGCCATCGACCCGCTGATCACCTGCAGCACCTCTGCGGTGGCTTTCTGGCGCTCCAGGGTTTCGCGCGTCTCGTTGAACATGCGCGAATTCTGGATTGCAATAACCGCCTGGTCGGCGAAGGTCTTGAGGAGCCCGAGCTCCTTCTCGGAAAACGGGCTGGGCGGCTGGCGCATCACGCAAATGGAGCCGACGCCGCGGTCTTCCCACAGCATCGGCGCCCAGGCGATCGAAAAATTGCCAATCATCTCGTAGACGCCACGTACCGCGAGGGGCATGTCAGGCATTGCAGCCGCGTCCGGGATATACAAGGTGGTGCGATTGCGGATGACCAGCCCGGTCGCGCTCTGTTCCATCGGTTTCGGGAATGTCCGCGCCACCGCTTCGAGCGCTTTGCCGCGCCAGGACGCGACATGCGTCTGACCGTCGTCCTTCACCACGAAAATGCCCAGTTGCTCGGTCGCAAACAGGTGCTGGCAGCTGTCGAGGATTTTCTCGAACACAGGTGCGGTATCGGCCACCGAATTGCTGATCGCCTGCAGCACTTCCGCGGTGGCGGTCTGCTGCTCAAGCGCCTCGCGGGTGTCGTTGAACAGCCGCGCGTTCTGCACCGCCACCGCCGCCTGGTCAGCGAACGACTTCAGCAGCCGCCCCTCGTCTTCGCTGAAGGGCCGCAGGTCGAAATGGAAGGCTGAGATCGTGCCATAGACCTTGTCGCCGGCGACCATGGCGGCGCTCAGCATCGAAGCGTTGCTGCCGAGCCGACGCGCACCTTCGCGCAGGCTCTCGGGCACGCCCTCGCCGTGCAGCAGATCGGGAAAGTACGACGCCGCACCGGTCAAAAGCTGCGCCGAGGCCGGCGCCGGGCGCGGGAACAGGCCGCGAATCACCTCGCGCGACAGGCCGGTGCCGGCGCGCCAGTGGATCAGGTCGTCCTGGCCCAGCGAACCGATGGCCAGGTCGGCGCCCGGCAACAGGCGCGTCATGCTGTCGCAAATGCGCTCGAACACCGGCTGCGGATCGGCCATTGAGCCGCTCACCACGCGCAGCACCTCGGCGCTCGCGGTCTGGCGTTCAAGCGCGTCCTGGGTCTCCTTGAACAGGCGTGAATTCTGGATCGCGATCACGGCCTGGTCGGCGAAGGTCTGCAATATGCTCAGTTCCTTGGGCTTGAACGGCCCGGTGGAACGCGCGACGCCGATGGCGCCGATGCCGCGCCCTTCCCACAACATGGGCGCGAACACCATCGACTTATAGCCGATCAGCTTGGCCATCTTGCGCAGCACGCCGGGCACATCCTCGCCGTTCACCAGGTCCGGCCAGTGCACGACACGGCGCTCACGGATCGCTCGGCCGGCCGGCGTGCGCTCCACCGGCGCCGGGAAAGTGGCGGCCACAACGTCGTGAGCGTCGCCCAGGTAGGCGCCGATACGCAGCATGCCCTCTCCATCCACCAACAGCACATCGAGCTCGTCGCCGCCGAACAGGTGCTTGCAGCTTTGCAGAATCTTGTCGAACACCGGCTGCGTGTTTTCCACCGAGCTGCTGATCACGGCGAGGATTTCCGCCGAGGCCTTCTGCTGCTCCAGGGCTTCCTT
>JAYVST010000822.1:0-3120 GCA_043775255.1 Burkholderiales bacterium | reverse complement strand
CGCGCGTATTCGATCAATTCGCGCACCGACTTCACCGGCAGCGAAGGGTGCACCGCCAGCACATTCGGCGTCCGGATCAGGGTGATGATGGGGGCTAAGTCGCGCATCGGGTCGAACGGCATGTTGCGGTAGAGCGACGGGTTGATCGCCAGGCTGCTGGTCCCCATCAGCAGGGTATAGCCGTCCGCCGGCGCTTTGGCGACGATGTCGCTGCCGATGTTGCCGGCTGCGCCCGGCTTGTTGTCGACGACCAGCGCCTGCCGGTTGATCTCCTGGAACTTCGCCGCGATGGCGCGCGAGACGACGCCGGTTGAACCGCCCGGTGCGTAGGGGTCAACCAGCCGGACCGGCTTCGCCGGATAGTCCTGGGCGCTGGACAAACCCGGCAGGCCGCCCATGCAGGCGCACAGGCACCCAAGCGAGATGACCACTGCCGGCAGCCGTTTCATGTCTTTATCCAGGTCGTCAATGCGTCGATCACGCCTGCGGCCGGTCGCTCGCAATCCAGCGCCGTGACCAGATTGAACAGGCGATCGAGTTCGGCCGCGCCCAGCATCGACCGGGCGCAATCCGCGAATTTCGCCTTCACCTGGGCACGTTCGGGCCAGCGCTGCGGTTTGCCCAGCGCCAGTTCGACAGTGTGCGTCAGGCGCGTGCCGTCGGCCAGTTCCACTTCGAGCAGGGTCGGGAACTCGGACTCGTCGGCGAAGCGCGGCTCCACTTCCATGCGAATCTTCGGCACCAGTGCACGGATGCGCGGATCGGCGATCTTGTCCGGCGTGAAGGTCGACAGATCGAGCTTGCCATCAAGCAAAGCTGCGGCTATGCAGTAGTGCAGGCTGAACTTGCCTTCGAGTGGCGCCGTCGGCAACACGTGGATCAGGGGCGCGAAGGCCATCTTGCACACACCGGCGCGCACGCTTCCGATCTCGCGCCCGGCGATGGCCCGGTGCAGGATGAGTGCCGCCTCGATGCCGGGATGGGTCGCGCCGCAGGCGGGATAGGGCTTGAGCGCAATGCCGTAGTCGGTCAGGATTTCGAGCGGATCGCCCCACGTGCGCAGCGCCGCGGGCTGCTGCGCCAGGCCGTCGTTGAACACGTTGCAATAGCCGTAGCGATGGTCGAGCGACGCTTCGCTGGCGTCCATGCCGGCGCGCGCCAGGAGTGCTGCGAGAACCCCATTGCGTGCCGCGTAGCCGGCATGCAGGGGCTTGACCATGGTGCCGAAATTGGCCCGCAGACCACCGGCGGCGGAAGCGGCGATGCCGATGGCCATCACCAGCTGTTGTTCGGTCAGGCGCAGGAGGCGCCCGGCGACGACCACCGCCGCGATCGTTCCGAAGGTGGCCGTTGTGTGCCAGCCGCGGGTGTAGTGGTCGTTGTTGAGCGCGCGTCCAAGCTTGCCGAACACCTCGACACCGAGGATGTGCGCGCTGACCAGGTCGCGGCCGTTCACCGCGCCCAGCCCTGCAACGGCCAGTGCCGTCGGCACGATGACCGCACTGGGGTGGGCATAGGCGGGATGGTTGGTGTCGTCGTAGTCCAGCGCGTGGGCGATGGCGCCGTGATACAGCGCCGCGTCCGCCGGCGCCACCGTGGCAGCGGCGCCGATCAGCGCCACGCCACCTGCCGCCGATTCGACCCGAAACAACGAGCGCGCCACGATGCCGGCGATGTCCGCGCCGCTGCCGGCGATCATGCAGCCGATGCAATCGACGATGGCGTCGGTGGCCATGGCACGGGCGCGCGGCGGAAAATCGTCGTCGCGCGCGGCGCAGACGTAACGTGCGAGTTGGCGGGAGAGTGTTTCCATCGTCGGGCTCAGTGTGCGGAAAGCGGCCTGGCCAGAACATCGAGCGCGCATACGCCCTGCCCGGCGGGACGCACCAGCAGCGGATTGATTTCGATCTCGGCCATGTTGGAGGAAGGAAAACAACGCGCCAGCCCGAGCACGGCATCGACTAGGGCGCGGCGGTCGCACGGCGGCGCACCGCGAAACCCTGCCAGCAGGCGGCCTAAGCGCAGGCGCTCGAGCGCTCGTGCAACGTCGGCCGCGTCGACCGGCAGGCACAAATGGCCCACGTCATGCGCCAGTTCGACCATCACCCCGCCGCTGCCCAAGGTGAGCACCGCACCGAAATCCGGGTCGCGCCGGATCGCCAGCACGCATTCGACCCCGCCTTCGACCATTTCCTGCGCCAGCAATGTGGCCGCCGGCATGCCCAGGGCGGTACGGATTTGCGCGGCCGCTGCGGTCACTTCATCCGCTGTGGCAAGCCCTAGGCGCAGCAGGCCGCGCTCGGTCTTGTGCAGGGCCTGTTCGGGCAGCGCCTTGAGCGCCAGCGGATAGGTCAGCGGCAACGTGGACGCAGAGGCAGCAGCGGGCAGCAGCGCCCAGCGTGGCGTCGCGACACCGGCGTCGCCGAGCATGGCCATGAGACCGGGCCAGTCAAGCGCACGCGCAGGCGCCGGCGCCGTTGCGTGAACTTGGTCGCGCGCTGCCCGGGCGAGGCTTGCGCGCGCGGCGTACAGCCAGCCAAGAGCGCGCACCGCGTGATTCGGATCGCGCGCGCAGGCGACGCCGTGCGCGGCGAACCCAAGCCGTTCCGGCGCGGGCAACGTGTCGCCCAGGAAACTGACGATCGTCGGCAGGCCGCCGCCGGCCGCCTGCTCGATCGCCGCGCGATAGCGGGCGGCATCATGCGGACCGCGGTTGGCCAGCTGAATCAGCAGGGCTTCGGTGCCCGCGTCGCGCGCGACGATCCCCAGGGTTTCATCGAACAGTTCGGGCGCCGACAGTATCTTGCCGGTGATGTCGGTCGGGTTCTCGGCATAACCGAATTCCGGCAGCTTGTGCGTCAAAGCCGCCACCGTCGCCCGATCGAACACCGCAAGCGGCACGCCGCGCGCCTCGCACAGGTCCGCGGTGAGGGCGCGCGTGCCGCCGGGAATGCTGTACACCGATACCCCGGGTTGCGCGGCGTCGGTTGCGCGCGGCAGCGGCAGCGTGGACAGCACTTCTGCGGCTTCGATCAATTCGGCCAGGCCGTCGACAACGATGATGCCGGCCTGCGCGAACACGTCGCGATAGACCTCGAAGGGCGTGGCGATCTTGCCGGT
>JAYVST010000821.1:0-2268 GCA_043775255.1 Burkholderiales bacterium | reverse complement strand
TCGCGAAATTCATCGTCGAACGACAGGACCCAGACACTTTCGAGATGTTCCGCTTGGCTACATAACCCAAAATCGGTGCCGAACTCGGCACTCTTGAGTAACTATTTATTTGGCCGAATTCGCCCAAAGGCGATTGAGCAGGCATAGTCCGGCACATGCGCATGTGTTCGTTTTCAGCCTCGGCAACGTGGGCAAGACAACACGGGCACGCAGCATCGCGCGCGAACGAATCACCGCATCAAGCGCTTGACGTAGTACCGCCCCAAGCCGACCTTCTAGCAATGCCTGGCCGCAAGTTCCAGCCGTGTGAACAATTCGTCACACCCGGTCGCCTTGCCCTCGGGGTCGGCAAACATCCGCAAACCATGCACGATGAAAAAAGTGATCATCTCGGCGCAGTCGTCCGGCACCACCAGGGTCTGCGTCTCCCCCGGCGGCTCGAAAGCATGCGAGCCTTCCTCGGCCATTCAGTCGTGCTTCAGATAGTGCCAGCGCCCCTTCAGCACGAGCGCGTGTACGCCGCCGCCGTGAGGATGCCGCGACAGCACGTCGCCCTTGGTCACGCGCATCACGTGAGCGTAGAAGCATTGCGACGCATGGAAATGCACCGGACGCAACGACACCGTGTCGGACAAGGAAATTCACTCGTGCGGGTCGCGTGCCAGCGGGTCGAGCGCGCCCTGCAGCGTGCCGGGAATCACCAGGTCGGCGATCATGCCGACGGGCTGCAGCTTCGAATACGGCAGGTTGCTGTAGTCGAGGTTGCGGTGGGCGATGTCGTACAAGGCATCGACGGGCGTGTTGCGGGGCAGGTCTTGGGCGTTCATGGTCAACGGTGCAAGCTTCCTGGGGACAAGATTTAAAATCGCTGCCTTGCATGGAAAACAGGGGCTACGTCATTCGATCATGGCATCGGCAAGAATCGACAAGCTCAGCGGAACCGTCAGGCCCAGCGCCTTGGCGGTCTTGAGATTGATCACCAGTTCGAATTTCGTCGACGCCTGAATCGGCAGGTCTCCAGGACGCGCGCCCCGCAATATTCGATCGACATATGAAGCCGCCTGACCCAAAAGACCGGCGAGATCAGATCCGTAGGACATCAGGCCGCCGATAGTCGGAAAGAATCGGGAGGGGTAAATCGCCGGCAATCTGTATCGCGCCGCTAGCGCTACGATCAATTCGCGATGCACCGTGTTGAATGTATCCGGCAGTACGAGCAGAGCGCCGTCGGGTTGGTTTGCGAACGACCCGACAATGTGCTCGATTTCCGCCGCGTCGCGTACCGCCGCAGGGGTTAGCCGCACGCGGAACAATTGGGCCACCGCCTCGACAGCCTTCAGGTGACCGGGCCAACTGGGGTGCTCGGGATGCTGAATCAACGCCACCCGTGTGATCCCGGGCGCAATTTCCTTGAGCATCTGCAGCCACTTTGCCGTCGTCGCATAGTCAAAAAAGCTGGTGAACCCCGTAATGTTGCCGCCCGGGCGCGCCAAGCTTGCGATGAAGTCGCTTTCCAATGCGTTGACAACCTGCACGAACACAATCGGTACGGTGATAGTCGCTTTTCGCAGCGCCATCAATGCGGCCGGACTGTTGACCACGATCACGTCCGGTTTCCAACGCACGAGGTCAGTCGCATGGGAATTCGTGCGATCGATATTGCCGGCGGCCCACCGACAATCGAGCTGAGCGTTACTTCCTTCCACCCAGCCCAGCGCCTTCAAGGACCGGCGGAGTGCGGCCAGGCGGGACTGTCCCTCCGGGTCGGTCTCAGCCAAGCCCATCAGCACACCTATGCGTCGAACGCGGTTGGCCTGCTGCGCAATTGCGGGAAGTTGCCAAGCAGTTGCCGCGCTTGACAGGAATGTGAGCAAACCACGTCGTTTCATTCCATCACCCTGCCGGCATGAAAATGACTTGGTGCGCTTTTGCCAAGGCCGCGGGTGCAGGCCCTGCCCGCCCCAGTTGGCGGCCGACAGGATCGGCACCTCGACCCGGGTCCAATCGGGCATGCGCGCCTTCCAGTAGGCGTCGTCCATCGCGTGCTTCAACGCAGCGCCGGCGTAGTCCTCGCGATTGGCGATCAAGGTCTTGTCCGGCAATTCTTCATCGCCGCACACCAGCCGGCCGGTCACCACGCTTTTCGGGCCGCGCTTACCCAGGCCGTACTGCACGGTGCGCACCTGCATGTCGTACCAGTTCTTGATGAAGTCGCACAGGATGCCGCCGTGATGCGAAAGGTCGCGGTACATGTCGGCCGCGCCTTCC
>JAYVST010000820.1:0-28282 GCA_043775255.1 Burkholderiales bacterium | reverse complement strand
TACGCCATCCTCACGCCGATACCGTCGTGCACCCTGATGTTCAAGCAGGAATTGCCGCTGATGTTTCCGGACGATGCGGACGTAAGGGCGGTGGCCGAGGCGATGTTCGATCCGTTCGAATACTTCATCCTGCGCAATCGGGACGGTTTGCTCAACACCGATTTCAGGAAACCGCTGGGCAATGTGTCCTACCACATCCCCTGTCATTCACGGGTGCAGAACGTGGGCAAGAAAACCGCAGAGACCCTGCAACTGGTGCCCGGCACCATTGTCAACTCGGTGGAGCGCTGTTCCGGTCACTCGGGCACATGGGGTGTCAAGAAGGAATTCCACGCGATGGCCATGAAAATCGGCAAGCCGGTTTTCAAGGCGATGGCGGGCAGCGAGGACGCCCGACCGGACTACATCAGTTCCGATTGCCAGCTCGCCGGGCATCACATCGAGCAAGGCATGCGTGAAAATGGATTGCAGGAGGTGCCGCTTGCGCATCCCCTTTCGTTATTGCGAATCGCCTATGGGTTGTAAATGACCAGATTTCAACAAGGATTTTTGAAATGCCCCAATTGACGCCAGACAGTCTGATGACGCTCGAAACCTATGCGAAAGCGCGCCCCGAGTTTCGCGCGCGCGTCATCGCGCACAAGAAAAATCGCACCGTGCAACTCGGCGATCATGTCACCCTGATATTCGAGGATGAGCTCACCGTCCGCTATCAGGTGCAGGAAATGCTGCGTATCGAGAAGATCTTCGAGGAGGCGGGCATAGTCGGCGAACTGGAATCGTACAATCCGCTCATTCCCGACGGGGCTAACTTGAAGGCCACGATGCTGATCGAATACACGAGCGTGCCCGAACGACAGCGCGCCCTCGCGCTGCTCAAGGGGATCGAGCGGCGGATGTTTGTCGAGGTAGAGGGACAAAGCCGCGTGTATGCGATCGCCGACGAGGACCTGGAGCGGGAAAACGAAGAGAAGACGGCTGCGGTGCACTTCCTCCGGTTCCAGTTTGCGCCGTCGATGGCGGCGGCGCTCAAGAGCGGCGCGCAAATGAAGATCGGCTGCGATCACCCGCAATACCTGGCGCAACAGAACGAGATCGCGCCGGAAGTGTTGGCATCCCTCTCAGGCGACCTTGCGTAGTCGGTCGAGGTCGCGTTGGTTTTCACTTGCGGCCGGTTGCGTCGCGCTGCTCGCGGCGCTCATGACCGCGTCGGCTGCCGGCCAATCGAATCTGCCCGTACCGCGGTCCGAGGAGGACGCATTCAAGGAGACTAATTTGGTGCTGCCGGAGTATCCGGCGTCCGCGTCGTTGCTGCAGTTTCCGACCCAATGGACCACCAACGCGATATATGTCGATCAGAAGACGCTTGCCGTCAGCGCTGACGGTGCGGTGCGGTTTGCCCTGGTGGTGCGCAGTCCGAGCGGTGCCGAGTCCGTCAGCTTCGAGGGTGTGCGTTGCGCAACCGGCGAAAGACGCGTGTTCGCCTACGGCCGCAAGGCAGGTGAAGGCGGGGCCTGGTCGGTGGCGCGCAATGCGGAGTGGCGCCCAATCAAGGATGCCGGCATCAATCGGTACTACTTCGAGTTGTGGCGCGACGTGTTCTGCGACAACAATCGGACAGAGGTGCGTGGCGAAATCCTCAAGAATCTGCGCCGGGGTGGCCGCGAACGGCTGCAGTCGATGCCCTCGGAATAGGGGGCGGAGAGTGCCGGAGAGATCGGGACGGCGCGTCGATACAATCGGACGATGCATCTGCCGCTCATCGTCGCCCTGATCATCAAGTCGCTGTTCTGGCTTCTGGCCTTCGCCGTGCTTGGGCGGCTGGCGGCACGACGAATCGGCGTGGTCGATGCGAATGCGCGCCGCCTTCTGGGTGCAGTCGCATTGGGTGCCCTGGCGGGCTCCAAGCTGGTGTATTTGCTGGGCTATCCGGACCTGATCGTCTTTTCTCAATTGGAAGCGAGCGAGCGGTTGTTGGCCTGGATAAGCGGGGACTCGGCGGTCGGCGGACTGCTTGGCGGGTGCAGCGCGCTCTGGCTGGTCGAGCGCAGCGAGCGTCGCGATCAGTTGGCCGACACACTCGCGGCGCCGATCGCGTCAGCATTGCTCGTATTGAGCCTGGGCACGTTTTTCTGGGGGTTGCGGGGCAACGGCTATGGCAGTCCGACCACGATGCCCTGGGGCATGAACTTTGGCGACGGGGCGATGCGCCATCCCGTCATGCTCTATGAGGCGGCGTTTCTGGGCGCTCTGGTCTGGCTTAGTCGTCATCGGGTTTTCGATGCATGGCAGGCAGGACCCGCGCGCCAGTTCGTTGCAGCCTACTGCGCCTTCAATCTGGTGATCGGATTCCTGAAACCGCCGTTCGGCACGCCGCTGCTGCGCGAGGCGCTTGAACCTTCGGCGCGGCTCTATGCGGAATTGTTGACCATCGAGCAGTGGTTGTGCGCAGTCGCACTAGGAGTGGTCTTGCGGGCGTGGGCCGGGGCGACCAAGCCTGCCGGGTAAGTGCCGGGCAGGGAAGCCCGGTAACTTTCTCGTCGACCTGCGGCGCGCTCAGAGCAGGACCAGATTGTCGCGGTGCACGAGTTCGTCCTCGACTACGAAGCCGAGAATCGATTCGATTTCGGACGATGGATTGCGCATGATGCGCCGGGCTTCGCTGGCGGAGTAGTTGGTCAGGCCGCGGGCGACTTCGCGACCGTCCGGGGCGCGAATCTCAACAACTTCCCCACGTTCGAACTCCCCTGAAATCGCGGTCACACCGATCGGCAAGAGGCTTCTGCCGCTATCCAGCAGGGCGCGCGCGGCGCCATGATCGAGCGTCACCGAGCCGCGTACCTGCAAATGGTCCGCCATCCAAGCCTTGCGCGCCGTTACGCGCTCGCTCGCGGCCGTCAGCTGAGTGCCGATTGCCTCACCGCGCGCCAGGCGCACCAACACGTCCTGCTCGCGGCCGGAGGCGATTACCGTGTGTGCGCCGCTCTTGGCGGCACGCTTAGCGGCCAGCACCTTGGTGATCATGCCGCCCTTGCCAAGCGACGAGCCGGCGCCCCCGGCCACTGCTTCCAGGGCAGCGTCGCCCGCGCGTGCTTGTGCGATCAGGCGCGCGTCGGGATGATGGCGCGGATCGGCGGTGAATAACCCGCTCTGGTCAGTCAGAATGATCAAGACATCGGCCTCGATCAGGTTGGCCACCAGTGCCCCGAGCGTGTCGTTGTCGCCGAACTTGATTTCGTCGGTGACGACGGTGTCGTTTTCGTTGATGATCGGTATGACACCTAAGTCGAGCAATGTCTTGAGCGTCGAGCGCGCGTTCAGGTAGCGCTTGCGATCGGCGAGATCGTCGTGAGTCAGGAGAATCTGCGCGGTCTTCATCCCGTGCTTCCGAAAGCTCGACTCATACACCTGCGCCAATCCCATTTGGCCGATGGCGGCAGCGGCCTGCAGCGCGTGGATGGCCTTGGGGCGCTGCGTCCATCCAAGCCGTTGCATGCCTTCGGCGATAGCTCCGCTGGAGACCAGGACCACCTCCTTGCCGTCCTCGCGCAGCGCGACGATCTGCCGCGCCCAGCGCGCGATGGCGGCGGCATCGAGACCGCGACCGTCATCGGTGACCAGCGATGAGCCGACCTTGATGACCAGCCGCGTTGCCGCCTGCACCACCGCATCCATGCCTATTGTCCCTCGCGTGGCGCCTCGCGCTGTGCCTCGCGCTGTGCCTCGAGATGCAGGCCGATCCTGCGGCACAGGTCGCGGCAGCCCTTGCCGTCCAGGGCGGACACAGCGAACACCGGACCCTTCCAGCGCAGCCTGCGCACGATGTCGCCGACGCGGCGCTCGCGTTCATGCTCGGCGATCAGGTCGATCTTGTTGAGAATCAGCCAGCGCGGTTTGGCGTAAAGGGTGCGATCGTACTTCCTGAGCTCCGCCACGATCGCGCGCGCCTCCTTGACTGGATCGATCGCCGGGTCGAACGGCGCGATATCCACCAAATGCAGAAGAAGCCTGGTGCGGGCGAGGTGCTTGAGGAATTGCGTACCCAGCCCTGCGCCGTCGGCCGCACCTTCGATCAGGCCGGGAACATCGGCGATGACGAAGTCGACCGTGTCTGTTGCACGCACGACACCCAGGTTCGGATGCAGCGTGGTGAAAGGATAGTCCGCGACTTTCGGGCGCGCGTTCGAGACCGCGCGGATGAAGGTGCTCTTGCCGGCATTGGGCATGCCCAGCAGTCCGACGTCTGCCAGCACCTTGAGTTCGAACCGGAGTTCCCGTTCCTCGCCCGGTTCGCCCAAGGTGTGTTGGCGCGGCGCCCGGTTGGTGCTCGACTTGAAGTGAATGTTGCCCAACCCGCCTTGCCCGCCTTTGGCCAGAAGCACCTGTTCACCGTCGGCGGTGAAGTCGGCTACCGGCAGGCCGGTGGCCAGGTCGGTGATCGTCGTTCCAACCGGTACCCGCAACATCACATCATCGGCGCCCCTGCCGTATTGCTCAGCGCCGCGCCCCGGCTCACCGTTTCTGGCGTGGTGGATGCGCGAGTAGCGGTAGTCCAGAAGCGTGTTGATGTTGCGGTCGGCGAGGGCGACGACACTCCCGCCGCGGCCACCGTCGCCGCCGTCAGGCCCGCCCATCGGCACGAATTTTTCGCGCCTGAAGGACGCCATGCCGCGACCACCGTCACCGGCCTTCACCTGGATCACGGCTTCGTCGATGAATTTCATCACAGTAGGGGATCGACTTTCGCGTTCTTTGCGGCGGAAACAAAAAGGCCCAATCGCTACACACGATTGGGCCCTGATGCCGTGCCCGAAAATCAGGCTGGGACGATGCTCACGGTGCGGCGCTGCAGCGCGCCCTTGACGGCGAACTGTACCCGGCCTTCGGACTTGGCGAACAGCGTATGGTCCTTGCCCATTCCAACATTGTCGCCGGCATGGAACTCGGTGCCGCGCTGGCGAACGATGATGTTTCCTGGAACCACGGCTTCACCGCCGTAGACCTTGACCCCCAAGCGTTTCGATTCGGAATCACGGCCGTTGCGGGTGGAGCCGCCGCCTTTCTTGTGTGCCATGGCTCTTTCTCCTTAGGCGTTGATCGCCGAGATTTCGATCTCGGTGAAATTCTGGCGATGGCCTTGATGCTTCTGGTAATGCTTGCGCCGCCGCAACTTGAAAATGCGGACTTTCTCACCACGGCCGTGTGCGACGATTTTGGCCGTCACCATGGCGCCCGCTACGAGTGGCGCGCCGACTTTCACATCGGACCCGCTGCCAACCATCAACACCTGATCCAGGGTGATCTCCTGACCGATGTCTGCCGGTATCTGTTCTACCTTTAGTTTTTCACCGGCTGAAACGCGGTACTGTTTCCCGCCGGTTTTTATGACCGCATACATGGTAACCTCAACTTTTTGCCCGCACGACTGCAGGGAACCTGAAACTATACTCGAATATTCCTTGCGGGTCAACGAGTTGGATATGGGGCGCTGGACTTCGCGCGTTCGATTCGTGCACCGAGGCAAGGGGGGCGCAGGGGCACGGTTTGCGTTCGTGCGGCTTTCATCCTAGTATCGCAAGGTGCCACAGGTAGTGTTTTCGCAGGTGCAAGTTTGACTCAATTCGACCCCAGAATGGCCGCCGGCGCCGATCTTGCGGAGGTGGATGCCTGCATTCGCGAGCATCTAAGTTCCAACGTTGCGCTCGTCAATCAGGTGGCGCAGTACATCGTTGGCGCCGGCGGCAAGCGTCTGCGCCCGGTGCTGCTGCTTCTTGTTGCCGCTGCCTGCGGCAAGGTCGATGAGCGCGCGCATACCCTGGCCGCGGTGATCGAATTGATACACACGGCGACACTGCTGCATGACGATGTTGTCGACGAGTCCGGCCTGCGTCGCGGCCGCAAGACGGCGAATGCTGTCTTCGGCAACGCGGCAAGCGTGCTGGTCGGCGACTTCCTGTATTCGCGCGCGTTTCAGATGATGGTCGGCATCGGCAACATGGAGGTCATGCGCATCCTGGCCGATGCGACCAATACGATCGCTGAGGGCGAAGTCCTGCAATTGATGAATGTCGGCGACGTCGGCATTACCCAGGAAAGCTATCTGCGTGTCATTCGCTTCAAGACCGCGAAGCTGTTCGAGGCCGCCGGGCGCGTGGGCGCACTGGTGGGCGGCGCGGATGCCGAAACCTGCGATCGCATGGCGCGGCTCGGCATGCGCCTGGGCACCGCGTTTCAACTTGTTGACGATGTTCTTGACTACTCGGGAGACGTGTCGCGGACGGGGAAAAACCTGGGTGACGATTTGTCCGAGGGCAAGCCCACGCTGCCCCTGTTGCGCGTGCTCGAATGTGGTTCGCCCGCCCAGCAGGCGTTGGTACGGGCGGCTATCACGGAACCGGGCGGCGCGGATTTCGATGCGATCATGCGTGCGATCCGTGAAACCGGTGCGCTCGAATACACCGCTAGCGCGGCGCGTGACGAGGCCGCGCAGGCTGCGGAACTGCTGGACTCTCTCAAGCCGAGTCCGAGCAGGCAATCTTTGCTAGAATTGTGTGCTTTCGCGGTTGAACGCACGAATTGATGCGTAATGCGGGTCCCGCCCGGGACTCCAAGCGAAATCCGTCGGGGTGTAGCTTAGCCTGGTAGAGCGCTACGTTCGGGACGTAGAGGCCGGAGGTTCGAATCCTCTCACCCCGACCATCCGATGAGAATGATGCGGTCGCGCTCGCGGGTCGTGTTGGTGCGGACTGTGATCGCACGTGATCATGTGTTGACGCGGAGGAGTCCGTCTGGCGACAGGCGGATCAGGTGTCCGTCCGAGTGGTGCATGAAAGGTGGCTCCTGGTTTTCGTCAAAGCGGCACCCAGATTCGGAATGTGCGGATGTTGACGCCTTATTCCGGATTTGTACTGCGGGATGATCGTGTTAGTGTCTGGATGCCGGACCAGAAAAATGCACGATGCCCGTCGCCGCAGTTGCACCTTGAACGCTATCTACGTCGGGTGACTCTCGTCGGGGCGCACGGCACAGGCCTGCTTGCCGACCCAGATATGCTATTGTCATCAAGAGGCGCGATTGTCGTCAAGGCTCGTTGCGGGCATGACTGGTTCCTAGCCAATGCGGGTCGCGTTTGGCTACAATTCCGCCGTCCGCTCCTGCCGTTTGATCGTGACCCACTCTAGTTTCAATCGCTGAATAGCCTTGGCTGCCGCGCTACTACCGAATACGCTTTCCGGAATCGCACGTGCCCTGGTGCAGGGAGGGCACATGTCTGTCGCCGACGCCGAGCGCCTCGCGGGCGACGCCAAGGGGGCGAACGTTTCTTTTGTCGAGCAGGTGATCGCGGCAAAGAAAATGACCGCGCGCGAAGTCGCGCAGTTCGGCTCCGAGATATTCGGTTACCCGTTGCTTGACCTTGCAGCCTACGATCCGCAACAGGTGCAAGCCGATGCGATCGACCGCAAACTGGTGCAGCAACATCGGGTTGTAGCGCTGGCGAAGCGCGGCAACCGGCTTTCGGTGGCGATTTCCGATCCCACCAACAAGGCGGCGCTGGATCAGATCAAGTTTCAGACCTCGCTTTCGATCGATCCGGTGGTGGTGGAAGACGACAAACTCGGCGCGATCCTGGCGACCCTTTCCGAGGCCGCAGGCGCTTCGATTCTCGATCTTCCTGACGAGGATCTGAATCTGGAATTCACCGACGACGAGGCGCTCGCGAAGGTTGATGAAGCCTCGATGCCGGAGGTCGACGACGCTCCAGTGGTTCGCTTCCTGCAGAAAATGCTGATGGACGCGATTCGCGATGGCGCCTCCGACCTCCATTTCGAGCCTTATGAAAAGAGCTACCGCATCCGCTTTCGCACCGACGGCATCCTGCGTGAAGTGGCCAGTCCGCCGATGGCGATCAAGGAGAAGCTGGCGTCGCGCATCAAGGTGATTTCCCGGCTCGACATATCCGAGAAACGCGTGCCTCAGGACGGTCGCATGAAGCTGGTGTTGTCGAAGAACCGGGCGATCGATTTTCGCGTCAGCACGCTCCCCACCCTGTTCGGGGAAAAGATCGTGATGCGGATTCTCGATCCGTCGCAAGCTACGCTTGGTATCGATGCGCTTGGATACGAACCGGAAGAAAAGGAACGTTTGGTCAAGGCGATGCACCGCCCCTATGGCATGGTGCTCGTTACCGGGCCGACCGGCTCCGGCAAGACCGTGTCGCTCTATACCTGCCTCAATATCCTCAACCAGCCGGGCATCAACATTTCGACTGCCGAGGATCCTGCGGAAATCAACCTTGCCGGCATCAACCAGGTGAACGTGAACGACAGGGCGGGGCTGACTTTCGCGGTGGCGCTCAAGTCGTTTCTGCGCCAGGACCCGGACATCATCATGGTCGGTGAAATACGCGATCTGGAGACCGCCGACATCGCCATCAAGGCTGCGCAGACCGGCCACATGGTGTTTTCCACGTTGCATACCAACGATGCTCCTACGACTCTCACCCGCATGATGAACATGGGGGTGGCCGCATTCAACATCGCGTCGAGCGTGATCCTCATCACCGCGCAAAGGCTCGCCCGGCGCCTGTGTACCTGCAAGGAGGCCACCAGCGTACCGGACGAAGCACTGCTGGAAGCGGGTTTCACTGAAGTGGATCTCGATGGATCTTGGCAGCCGTATCGGCCGGTGGGTTGTGACCGCTGCAAGGGCAGCGGATACAAGGGGCGTGTCGGGATTTACCAGGTGATGCCAATATCCGAGGAAATTCAGCGTATCATATTGAAGCATGGAACCGCGCTCGATATCGCAGATCAGGCTGCGCGCGAGGGTGTGCGCACACTACGGCAAACCGGCCTGGTGAAAGTCAAACAGGGTTTGACCACCGTCGAAGAAGTGCTTGGTTGCACCAATGAGTAATCCTGAAAGGCTTGCCGCAGTGGCTTTGTTGACCGGATTTGGGAGGGCGTATGGCGACAGCGGTTGCTAAAGGGGCCAAGGAATTCACCTTTGTCTGGGAAGGCAAGGACAAGGGCGGCAAGACCGTGCGCGGTGAATTGCGTGCCAGCGGCGATGCGGTGGTCAACGCCACGTTGCGCCGGCAGGGCATCATGGTCACCAAGGTCAAGAAGCAGGGTTTCAGGTCGGGCGGAAGGGTCAGCGACAAGGACATCACGCTGTTCACGCGCCAATTGGCGACCATGATGAAGTCTGGTGTTCCGCTGCTGCAGTCGTTCGACATCGTCGGCAAGGGGCACGCCAATCCGGCCGTTTCGCGTCTGCTCTTCGAACTGAAGACCGAGGTCGAAACAGGGTCAAGTCTGAACCAGGCGTTTCGCAAGTACCCGCTTTACTTCGATCCGCTATTTTGCAATCTGGTCGCCGCCGGCGAACAGGCCGGTATTCTTGAAACCCTGCTCGACCGTCTGGCGACCTACAAGGAAAAGATACTTGCCATCAAGAGCAAGATCAAGGCTGCTCTTTTCTATCCGATCGCGATCATCGTCGTCGCGTTCGTGATCACGGCGGTGATCATGATTTTCGTGATCCCTGCCTTCAAGCAGGTGTTCGCCAGTTTTGGCGCGGAACTGCCGGGGCCGACCCTGGTGGTCATGGCCATATCCGACTTTTTTGTCAGTTACTGGTGGGCGATATTCAGTGCCATTGGCGGCGGTCTCTATTTCTTTTTCGAATCGTGGAAACGCTCGAAGCCGATGCAGTTGTTCATGGACAAGATGATGCTGCGCGCACCTGTATTCGGCGAACTGGTGCGCAAGGCGACCATTGCACGCTGGACACGCACGCTGTCGACCATGTTCGCCGCCGGTGTTCCACTGGTGGAGGCGCTCGATTCGGTCGGCGGCGCCTCGGGCAACCAGGTCTACGTCATGGCGACCAAGTCGATCCAGGGCGAAGTCGCCACTGGCACCAGCCTGACAGTGGCCATGCAGAACGTTCAGGTGTTTCCGAGCATGGTGATCCAGATGGTATCGATCGGCGAAGAGTCCGGCGCACTCGATTCTATGCTTTCCAAGGTGGCCGATTTCTTCGAGGCAGAAGTTGACGATGCCGTGGAAGCGCTGTCCAGCCTGATGGAACCGATGATCATGGTGGTCCTCGGTACCTTGATCGGCGGCATGGTGATTGCGATGTATCTGCCGATCTTCAAGCTCGGCGCCGTGGTCTGATACTTTCGATGCGGCGTTGCGGGCGGCGCGGATACGCGCCGCTTCTTCATGCTTGATTTGTTGCGCGCCAACCCGTCGCTTCTGATCGGGGCTTTGTTCTTGCTCGGACTGGCCGTCGGCAGCTTCCTCAACGTCGTGATCCATCGCCTGCCGCGCATGATGGAAAGCGGCTGGCTGGGGGAAGTATCCGCTCTTTTCAAGGAGCGTGGATGGGCCATGCCGGTGCAGTTGGCCAATGCCCTGACTGCCGCACCCGAGCGTTTCGATCTGATCGTTCCACGTTCCGCATGTCCCGCGTGCGGGCACCGGATCACGGCACTTGAAAATGTGCCGGTATTGAGTTTTCTGTGGCTGCGCGGGCGCTGCTCGGCCTGCCGGGCCGCGATCTCGGTCCGTTATCCTGCGGTCGAGTTCGCGACAGCGGCATTGTCGGCTGCGGTCGCGTGGCGCTTCGGATTTTCCCTCGCCACTGTCGCAGGCCTGGTCTTGGCTTGGTCTCTGGTAGCGCTTGCGTTGATCGATTTCGACACGCAGTTTCTACCCGATTCCATTACGTTGCCGCTGGTCTGGGCCGGCCTCGGGTTCAACAGCCTGGGCGCCCTGACAGACCTGAATGCCTCCCTGATCGGTGCGATCGCGGGTTATTTGGTTCTTTGGCTGGTGTTCTGGACATTCAAGCTGGCGACCGGGCGCGAAGGAATGGGATACGGCGATTTCAAGTTGCTGGCGGCCCTGGGTGCCTTCCTGGGCTGGCAAATGCTGCCGCTAGTCGTGCTGCTTTCGTCGGTTGTAGGTGCGGTCATCGGCGTGTTCCTGATTGTTCTGGCGCGCCGCGGTCGGGAAGTGCCGATGCCGTTCGGCCCCTATCTTTCCTGTGCCGGCCTGGTTGCCCTTTTTGCCGGCGATTGGCTCACGCGCGCCTATCTGGATTTCTTGTGAAAACCGGCTCGCCCAGGCCGGCAGAGGCCCGTTCGATGCGTAACTTCGTGGTCGGCCTGACCGGCGGGATCGGCAGCGGTAAATCGACCGTTGCGGCCGAATTCGGGAAGTTTGGCGTCCGCGTGATCGACGCGGATGCCATCTCACATTCGCTGACTATGCCTGGCGGCGCGGCCATCGATGCCATACGACGCCACTTCGGAGAACAATTCATCGCTCGATCAGGCGCCATGGATCGCGACCGCATGCGCGCAGCCGTCTTCGAACGCCCGGCCGCGCGTGCCGAACTCGAGGCTATCCTGCACCCGATGATTCGTGCCGAGACCCTGCTGCAGCTCGATACGGTGCGGCCACCGTATTGCATTCTGATGGTTCCGTTGCTGGTGGAGGCACGCGAACGCGATCCCTTGCGTTGGCGTGATCGCTATGATCGAATCCTGGTTGCCGATTGCAGCGAGTCCACGCAAATCGCCCGGGTCGTGGCACGCAACGGTTTCGACGCGGCCTCGGTGCGACGCATCATGGCCGCGCAAGCGACCCGCGAGCAACGCCTGGCACATGCCGACGATGTTGTCGACAATGAGGGCGGCGTGGCCGCGCTGCGGCCGCAGGTGCAACGCTTGCATCACGATTATCTGCAGCTTGCAAGCCGGTCCGGCGCCTGAATCGGCCGGGGCGGGGCCGATAATTCATTTGTCAATTGCCGGGGCATGCTGCACAATCGCGGGCACCTCTGCCCGGTCCGTGAATTGCCCGCAAATCAAGGTGATTACCTACGAACATCCGCTTTCGGAGCGAATTCGCACCTTGCTGCGACTCGAGGATCTTTTTGTCCGCACGCAGCACTTTGTCGCCCGTGAGGATCCGCTCGATCATCATGCCGCTCTCGCGGCGCTCTTCGAGATCATCGATGTGGCTGGTCGCGCGGACCTAAAATCTGACCTGATGCAGGAACTCGAGCGGCAACGCCAGGTATTGTCGACCTTTCGTGGTTCGCCGGACGTTGCGCAGGAAGCGCTGGAACAGGTCCTCAAGGAGGCCGACGAGACGTTTTCCGCGCTCGCGTCAAACGCGATGAAGACCGGTCAGCACTTGCGCGAAAACGAATGGCTGATGGGCCTCAAGAGCCGCATCAACATTCCCGGTGGCGCATGCGAATTCGACCTGCCCTCCTACCATCATTGGTTGCACCGGCCTGCGGCCGCCCGTTTCGCCGACCTCAACGTCTGGCTGGGACCGTTGCTGCCGGTGCGCGACGGCATTTCCATCATCTTGCGACTGCTGCGCGATAGCGGGAAATCGACGGAGCATGTCGCTGTCGCAGGACAGTTCCAGCAAATGCTGTCCGGCCGGGTTGCCCAGCTGATCCGCTTGCGCCTTGCCGAAGACGCCTCCTGCATCCCGGAAATCAGTGCCAACAAATACGCATTGATGGTTCGATTCACCGAACCAGTCGCCGGTGGTGCCGGTGGGTGGGGTGCGGTCCGACCACGACAGTCCGAATTGACCGTCTCCTTCGAGTTGTCGTACTGCAATCTATAGTTTTGTGCCATGACGGCGATCGTCATTTGTCCAGGATGCGGTGCGGAGGTTGCATGGGCGCGTGAAAATGCGTTTCGGCCATTTTGTTCGGAACGTTGCCGCCTGATCGACCTCGGCGCATGGGCGAATGAGCAGTACCGGGTACCGATGCGGGAGGAGTCTGATCCCGGAATGAAAGAGGGCACGGGCCGGTAAAGGGCGTGCTATGCCAACCAGGCGGCGCGCATCAATGCAACGCCATGGGCGCCATTGCGCATCGCATCATGAGCATCGCTTCCGCTCAGGCCGCCCAACGCGAACACCGGCAGTTCGGCGTCCCCAACCAGGGCCGCGAATTTTCCCCAGCCAAGGCCAGGATGGCCGGGGTGGGACGCGGTTGGCAGGACCGGGCCCAGCACCGCGAAGTCACAACCGATCGCCGCTGCTCGCGCGAGTTCCGTGGCGTCGTGGGTCGACGCGGCTACCAGATCGAAGTGCGGACGCGAGGCAATGTGGAGCAATTGCCGGGCGGTGAGGTGTACACCGTCCGCGGCGACGCTCCTGGCCAGCTCCAGGTCGCCATTGACCATCAAGCGCGCGCCATGGGCATGGCAGCGCCTGGCTACGGCTGCGGCAAACGCCGGCAGGGCACACGCCTGCATGGATCTTTCGCGCAGCTGCACCAAGCGTAATCCCCGCGTCAGCGCAATATCGAGCCTGGACAGGAATTCATCGGGTGACAGCCCATCGGCAATAGTGATTCCGTAGACCGGGGGCAACGATATCGCCCTCTGGATCGGGCCGTTGGCCGGCAACATCGGCGCGACGGCTTCAGCGCCAGGTCTCTGGAATTCAAAGCGCTGCCCTTCCAGTCCGACCGGTTCACCGTGCCAGCACGTAACGCGAAAAAACCGCAAACGCACCGCAGCGTGCTCATAGTCATGTCTGCGAGTGAACCATGGCGTTGCCTCGAGCACTTCGATTCCGAGCTCCTCGCGGATCTCGCGAACGATGGCATCGCGCGGCGTCTCGCCTGGTTCGATCTTTCCGCCTGGAAACTCCCAATAGCCCGCGTACACCTTGCCGGGCGGACGTTGGGCAAGCAGATAGCTGCCGTCCGGCCGCGTGATCACCGCCGCGACGACTTCGACGATCGGCCGCGTCACGTGAGAAATGTGGACATGCGCTTGTCAGCGCCCCGCCTTGCGTGCGGATTTGGCCGTGCTGCGCAGGTCGGTCTTCTTGCCCAGTTTGCCAACATGATCGCGCGCGAACTGCCACGCCACCCGTCCCGAGCGCGAGCCGCGCTCGATGGTCCAGGTCAGGGAGTCGCCGCGCGCGGCTTCGACTTCCTTGGCCGTGCAGCCGAAATGCAGCAGCCAGTGGTCGACGATTGCCAGATATTCGTCCTGGTCGAACGGGTAGAAGGACAGCCAGATGCCGAATCGTTCCGACAGCGAGATCTTCTCCTCGGCGGATTCGCCAGGGTGAATTTCATCGCCCACGTGCTTGTACTCAAGGTTTTCGTGCATGTATTCCGGCAGCAAGTGACGCCGATTCGAGGTCGCGTATATCAGGCTGTTATCGGACGATGCGTTGACCGAACCGTCGAGAGCGACCTTGAGCGACTTGTAGCTCGCATCGCCGTCGTCGAAGGAGAGGTCGTCACAAAATATGATGAAGCGCTCCGGCCGCCGTTCGATCAAATCGGTGATTTCGCCCAGGTCGACTAGTTCCGACTTGTCAACTTCAATTAGGCGCAACCCGCGGCTTGCATACTTGTTCAGCATGGCCTTGACCAGCGAGGATTTTCCGGTTCCCCGTGCGCCGGTCAGAAGGACATTGTTGGCCGGCAGGCCATCGACGAATTGGCGCGTGTTCTGCTCCATGGCGCGCCGTTGCCGCTCCACCCCCTGGAGGTTGGATAGTTTTATTTGCGACAGGCGCGGGACGGGTTGCAGCCAGCCCCGGCCATTGTTCTTACGCCAGCGGAACGCAACTGCCGCGTCCCATGCGGTCGGTTGCGGGGCCGGCGGCAGAATCGCCTCGAGCTTGTCGATGAATTGGTGGGCGCGCTGGATCAGGCTTTGGATGTCGTTCATGGTTCGATGCGGCCGCACGAGTCGGCGCATGCAGGTCGGTGCGCTAGCTGCGATAGTCGGCGTTGATGGAGACGTAGTCGTGCGAAAGGTCGCAGGTCCAGATGGTTACGGTAGCGTTGCCTCGGTTCAAAAGAACCCGGATGGTGATTTCCGCCTGCTTCATGATTCTGTGCCCGTCTTCTTCCCGATAAGCCGGGTTGCGGCCGCCCTTGTTAGCCACCAGGACCTCGTCGAGATACAGATCGATCAAGGATTGGTCGAGGTCATCAATGCCCGCATAGCCGACCGCGGCAAGGATTCGTCCCAGGTTCGGATCTGAGGCGAAGAATGCCGTTTTTACCAGCGGGGAGTGGCCGATCGCGTAGGCGACCTTGCGGCATTCGCCGACCGATGCACCTCCTTCCACGCAGACGGTGATGAACTTGGTAGCACCCTCGCCGTCGCGCACGATGGCTTGGGCCAATTCGATCGCCAGGCCATTGAGCGCGCGGGCGAAAACCTTGCCTTCCGGCGTATTGAGCCCGGTGATCGCCGGAGCGTGCGACTGCCCGGTGGCGGCAACCACGAACGAATCGTTCGTCGAGGTATCGCCATCAATGGTGATCGAATTGAACGATTCGTCCGCCGCGCGGCCGACCAACGCGTGAAGCACGTGTGAAGAGACTCGGGCGTCGGTGGCGATGAATCCGAGCATGGTCGCCATGTTGGGCCGAATCATGCCCGCGCCCTTGGCAATGCCGGTCAGCGTGACCGGGTGGCCACCCAGGGCGATAGTGCGCGATGCGGCCTTGGGCAGGGTGTCGGTCGTCATGATCGCCGTAGCGGCGTCGAGCCAGCCGGCGCATCCGATCTGCCCGGCGGCTTTGCCAACGCCCGCAAGCAACTTCTCCATCGGCAGCGGTTCCATGATGACACCGGTTGAAAATGGCAGCACCTGCTTCGGTTCGAGCGACAAATGGGTGGCAACCGCAGCGCAAGTCGCACGCGCGTCCGCCAAGCCGGGAGCACCCGTGCCCGCATTGGCATTGCCGGTATTAACGACCAAGGCGCGGATGGCATCTGTGGCGGCCAGATGTTCGCGACAAACGGTCACCGGTGCGGCGCAGAAGCGGTTGCGCGTGAACACGCCGGTAACCTTTGAGCCTGGCGCAAGGCGCATCAAAAGGATGTCGCGTCGGTTTGCCTTTCGTATTCCGGCCTCGACCACCGCCAACTCGACTCCGGCGACGGAGGTGAGAGCAGCCGCGTCCGGCACTTTCAGGTTGACTGGCATGCTTGGTGTCCTGTCGATCGAATCGGCGTGCGGCCGGCGGTTGCGCCTGCCGCTTTGAGGTTGAGAATCCTTCAACTGCGCGGTCCGACCTCGGGCCGGCGCTGCCCGCCGTACGGGAGTGCGGCTGCGCTGCCCAACCCTGAACTCGAACCGCTCGCTACGAAACCTTCGCAACCTCTCAGGCCAACTTGCCGTGGCACTGCTTGTATTTTTTCCCGGAACCGCAAGGGCATGGGTCGTTGCGGCCCACTTTCTGGGTGAATCGCTTGAAAGGCGCCAGCGCCTCGGCGGGCTCGGCCGGTTCGGCGTTTGCAAGCGCGTGTTGCAGGCGCATGAGCGCTTCGCGTTCTTCAGCTTCCTTGCGCGCCTGCGCCTCCACCGCTGCAATTTCTTCGGGCGAACGCACGCGTACCGTCATGAGCGTCTTGGTCACGTCGTGCTTGACGTTCTCGAGGAACGTCTGGAACAGTTCGAAAGCTTCGCGCTTGTACTCCTGTTTCGGATTCTTCTGCGCATAGCCGCGCAGGTGAATACCCTGGCGCAGGTGATCGAGCGCCGCGAGATGCTCGCGCCAGTGCTGATCGATCGACTGCAGCATCACCGAGCGCTCGAAAGTCGTCCAGTTCTCGCGTCCGACCGATTCCACTTTGGTCTGATAGGCGCGCGCTGCGATGCCGGCCACGCGCCCCGCGATATCCTCATCGTTCAGATTTGGGTCCGTCGCCGCCCATTCGCGAACCGGGGCGTCAAGACCCCAATCGTCACGCAGGACCGAGCTCAAGCCATCGAGGTCCCATTGTTCTTCGACGCTTTCAGCCGGTACGTGGGTGCGCACGACCTGCGCGAAAACGCCTGCCCGAAGACCATCGATCGTTTCGGTGACGTCATTCGAATCGAGCAATTCATTGCGTTGCCGATAGACGACCTTGCGCTGATCGTTGGCGACGTCGTCGTACTCCAGCAATTGCTTGCGCATGTCGAAATTGCGCGCTTCGACCTTGCGTTGCGCGGATTCGATCGAACGGGTGACGATGCCGGCTTCGATCGCCTCGCCGTCGGGCATATTGAGGCGGTCCATGATCGCCTTGACGCGATCACCCGCAAAGATGCGCAGCAGCGGATCCTCGAGCGACAAATAGAAGCGAGAAGATCCGGGATCGCCTTGCCGGCCGGAACGCCCGCGCAACTGATTGTCGACGCGGCGCGACTCATGGCGCTCGGTGCCGATGATATGCAAGCCGCCAGCGGCGATCACCTCGGCGTGCAACGCTTCCCATTCGCCGCGTAGCCTGGCGATGCGCTCCGCCTTGTCGGCTTCCGCGAGGTTTTCCGTGGCTTCGACCAGGTCCGCCTGCTTTTCAACGTTGCCGCCGAGCACGATGTCGGTCCCGCGACCTGCCATGTTGGTGGCGATGGTGATCATCCGCGGTCGCCCCGCCTGCGCCACGATTTCTGCCTCCCGCGCGTGCTGCTTGGCATTGAGCACCTGGTGCAAGAGCTTGTGCTTGTCGAGCATGCCCGACAGCAGCTCGGAGCTTTCGATCGAGGTGGTGCCCACCAGAACAGGTTGTCCGCGCTGCTGGCAATCGGTGATGTCCGCGATGATGGCGTTGTACTTTTCACGTGACGTGCGGAACACCTGGTCGAGCCGGTCCTTGCGCACCATCGGACGATGGGTAGGGATGAGGACGGTCTCTAAGCCGTAGATCTCCTGGAACTCGTATGCCTCCGTATCGGCGGTACCGGTCATGCCGGCCAGCTTGCCGTACATGCGGAAGTAGTTCTGGAAGGTGATCGAGGCGAGTGTCTGGTTTTCCGCCTGGATCGGCACATTTTCCTTGGCTTCGACTGCCTGATGCAGGCCGTCGGACCAGCGCCTTCCGCTCATCAGACGTCCGGTGAATTCGTCAACTATGATTACTTCGCCGTTCTGTGCGACGTAATGCTGGTCCTTGTGATACAGGTGATGCGCACGCAGCGCCGCATACAGGTGATGCATCAACCCGATGTGCTGGGGTTCGTAGAGGCTTCCGCCTTCCGGCAGGAGTTTCAGGCGGCCGAGGATTTCCTCCGCGTGCTCGAACCCTTTCTCTGAAAGATGCACCTGGTGCGCCTTTTCGTCGACCCAGAAATCACCGGCAGGATCGGGCTGATCGGTCTTTGGCTCGGAAGCCATCCGGGTCAGCAATGGCGCGACCTCGTTCATGCGGTAATACAACTCGGTGTGGTCGTCGGCCTGACCCGAAATGATGAGCGGGGTGCGCGCCTCGTCGATCAGGATCGAATCCACTTCGTCGACAATGGCATAGTGCAGCGCGCGTTGCCGTCTGCCGTCACGCTCATGCTCAAGGTTGTCGCGCAGATAGTCGAAGCCGAACTCGTTGTTGGTGCCGTAGGTGATGTCGCAGGCGTAAGCCGCCTGCTTTTCACCCGTGTCTGATTCGGATAGATTGACACCCACCGAAAGGCCGACGAAGCTGTAGAGCTTCCCCATCCACTCGGCGTCCCGTCTGGCCAGATAGTCATTGACTGTGACCACATGCACGCCCTTGCCGGCGAGTGCGTTGAGATAGGCCGGCAAGGTGGCGACAAGGGTCTTGCCTTCACCGGTGCGCATTTCGGCGATCTTGCCATAGTGCAGAGCCATGCCGCCGACCATTTGCATGTCGAAATGGCGCATCCCGAGGGCCCGCTTGCCGCCTTCGCGCACAACCGCAAACGCTTCCGGCAGGATCGCATCGAGTGAGCCGCCCCCTAGAACCCGCTCTCTGAGTTGCTCGGTGCGTGCACGTAACGCAGCGGCGTCGAGTTTTTCCATCTCGGGCTCGAAGGCGTTGATCGCGGCCAGCTTGCGCGAATACTCCTTGAGCAGCCTGTCATTGCGGCTGCCGAAAATCTTCTTTAGTATGCCGGTGACCATTGGGACTTGTGTGTGTCGGCGCAGCTACGGGCCGGGGTGGGGCGTCCCGGTATGGCCCGGGACAAGGAAGGCGCGGCGGACGCACACGATCCATGTGCGCGCAGCGTCGGGAACGCCTAATTGAAAACGGATCCAGAAATTGCGATTGCGGATTGCAAGATCAGCCCTACATGCATGCGCGCGCAACTTTTTGCAAGGCCTGGATACATTGCCGATACAGCCCTCGATTTTAACATGCGCCCCTCCACCGGCCTCGCACCCCGACCGATGGTCCCGAGGATCGTCAGGGTGCGGGCTTGCCGGCCGGGCGAACGCCAGCGGTTCGATCGGACACCGCCGCCGGCATGGCCGCGACAGGCAGCGCAGCCTGCAGGAACTTGGCCGGATTCTGAGCCTGGCCCCGATAACGCACCTCGAAATGCAGGTGCGGGCCGGTCGAGCGCCCGGTCGAGCCGACTTCCGCGATTTTTTGTCCGCGCTTGACGATGTCGCCGGCTTTGACTGCCGTCGTCGAAGCGTGGGCGTAGCGGGTAACGATGTCGCTGCCGTGATCGATTTCGATCATGTTGCCAAACGAGTGATGCCATTCCGCAGCGATGACGACCCCGCCGGCCGCCGCGACAATGGGCGCGCCCGGTTGCGTGATGAAATCGATGCCGTCATGCATTGTCGACTGCCCGGTGATTGGATCGATGCGAGTTCCGAATCCCGATGCGTTGTACTCCGCGTTCACAGGCAGCGCCGTGGGCAGGCGCTTTGCCTTCAGCTTGGCGTTAAACAATTCCGATTCCGCAACATTCAGATAGTCGCCACGGCTTTCCACGCCGCGCGAAAGCTTTTCGAGTTCGCTGGCAAGCTCGGCCAAGGTCAGGTCGCGCATGGGCAGTACGGCGGCACCGCCGCGGCCGGGCGTCTCGGAACTCCGAAATTCCTGGGATTTGAGACCTGCCAGACCCGAAACACGCTCGCCCAAGGCGTCCAGCCGCATCAACTGCGCCTGCATTTCACCGAGTTTGATCGCCATTGCGTTGAGGTTCTGGCGCAGGAACTCCTCGCTTCTGCGCGAGTCGTCCGCCCTGGAAGACTGGACCAGCGTTTCAAGAAACGGCAGACGGATGGTTGCCGCATACTTGAAGCTCAGGTAGTACAGCAGCCCGGAACCGGCGACGACCAGCATGGCAGAAGCGACAGCTGCGAGCGCTACATGGCGCGCCGTCAGCGTCACCGATCTGGGCGTTGCCAACCTATGCGCAAAGACAATAACATGCATTCAAAATCACCTCCGAAGCGTTCGCCGCTGCATGCACCGACGGTAGCAAAAGGCTCACCATGAGCCATCGATCTGACCAGCAACTTGCCGGTGCGTTCATTGACCAGCATGAAAGCCTCGCTCCCCTCGCGGAACGGGCAGCGCTGCTGATCGCAATGCGTCGTCTCTACAAAGCCTGCGTACCGACCGGGATTTCTGGTGCCAGCGAGGTTGCCAACGTAAGGCGCGGCGTGGTGGTCATCAACACTGAAAACAGCGCCACTGCCGCCAAAGTCAAACAGTTCTCCCCGCGGCTGATCGGCCTATTTCTCGAAAAGGGCTGGCAGGTTAGCGCAATACAGGTCCAAGTTCAAGGACGCGCGTGACGTTGCAGGTCAACGCTCTTCGAGCAACATGCATGTAGAGTGTTGGTACTCAAGCTTTTGCGGGAAGATTGAATGGATGATTGCAAGAGAAATGATAGCAAGTACTTGCATTCGGATCGGGCTTCAAACAGCAAACCTTTCCAGAACCAGGACAGTAAAAAAGAAAAATGCCAAGCCTGCCGTCGTCGCGAAGAGTCTTTTTGCGAGCTGCCAATAGCGCGGATTGCCTGTCCATAGATACAAGACGACGCTGACGCAAATGCCCAGGCCGGCGAGCAACAATAGCCAGCGCGCGATCAGCATGGATGAGTTTTGGCAGAACGCAACAAGGCCCCGCGTCGCCCCAACATAGCTACCATGAGGGCGCGAGATTCTCGGCCAGGGGCGCGCGAGCGAAAGCCGGGCCCGACGCTGCGGACGCGAAGGTCGCGATTTCCCATGCCGACTTGTCGGCCAGGAGGGCACGCAAAAGGCGATTGTTCAGTGCGTGGCCAGCCTTGTGCGCCTTGTAGGAGCCGATAATGGGGTAACCCAGAAGATACAAGTCCCCGACCGCATCGAGGATCTTGTGTTTGACAAATTCATCGGCGTAACGCAAACCGTCGCTATTGAGAACCCTGAATTCGTCCATCACGATGGCGTTGTCCATGCTGCCGCCGAGCGCCAGTCCGTTGGCGCGCAAGGCTTCGACATCCTGCATGAACCCGAAAGTACGGGCGCGGGCGATTTCCTTCGTGTACGGCGTGTCGCCGAAATCGACGACTGCCGACTGCCCGGTCCGGTCGACAGCCGGGTGGTTGAAATCGATGCTGAACTCCAGCTTGAAACCGTTGAACGGATCGAGCCTGACCCAGCGCAATGCGCGACCTTCGCCTTCGCGTATTTCGACGGGCTTGAGAATACGTGCGAACCGCTTGGGTTCGTCCTGCTCCACCAAACCGGCCGATTGCAAGAGGTAGACGAAGGGCGCCGCGCTGCCGTCGAGTATCGGGACCTCGGGCGCGGTGACTTCCACGATTGCATTGTCCAGCCCCAATCCGGCCATGGCCGACATCAGGTGTTCAACCGTCGATATGCGCACTTCTCCGTGCGGCGAATCGGCGATCAGGCATGACGACATCCGCGTGTCACGCACTGCTTCAGGGCTCGCACGCAGGCGCACGGGGGGAACAAGGTCAGTGCGTTCGAACACGATTCCGGTATCGGGCGCTGCTGGACGCAGCGTCAGGCGAACCTTCTCCCCGGTATGAAGCCCCATGCCGGTGGCCGATATCGCCTGTTTGAGTGTGCGTTGCTTCAACATACCTTGACTCGCCGAATACCCTTTTTGCTACGATGCCGAACCCGGCACGGGCGCGGAGTGCGCTCGGCCGGGGCATCTCACCTTGGCGCGTCAGATCTGGCCGAGCAGGGTTTCCGCATTGCTGACTTCGAATTTGCCGGGCGCTTCGCGATTGAGCGCCTTGACAACGCCATCGACGACCAGCATCGAATAGCGATCCGAGCGCACACCCATGCCGCGCGCGGTCAGATCAAGCGTCAGGCCGAGTGCTTGCGCGTACGCGCTGCTGCCGTCGGCCATCATGCGAACCTTGCCGTTGGCCTTTTGTTCCCGCCCCCAGGCGCCCATGACGAAAGCATCATTGACTGAAACGCACCAGACCTCGTCGATGCCCTTGCTCTTGAGCGCGTCATGGTTGGCCAGATATCCGGGGACATGCTTGGCCGAACAGGTGGGCGTGAATGCGCCGGGCAGGCCGAAGATCGCGATCTTCTTTCCCTTTACCAAGTCTTCCACCTTGAATGAATTTGGGCCGACGGAGCATCCGTTGCCTTCGACTTCGACGAACTCCGTGAGCGTGCCTGCGGGAAGCGTGTCGCCTACCTTGATTGTCATGCGTTGATCTCCTTGAATTAATGAAGCGTGGCGGAACATAACCCGGCGCTGCGGCAATCCAATCAGGATTCAAGGGCAGCGCGCCTGGGTGAACAATTGTAGCCGGGCCAATCGCACCCGCAAAACTGTTTCGAGTCAATGTTCGAGGCAATTGCTTCCAGTCAATACCGTCTCACACAAGTCCATGTCGACGCGATGGTCATGCAATGCTGGCGCCGAAAATGTGCCGGTCGATGACTGTCAGGACACCTTGTCTGGCTTGAGGCACTTTCGGCGAATTTCTGATGGCATTTCAACATTCCATCGCGTCGCCATGCACATGTACTCGCCATGGGCATAAAATGCGACCACTCGGATCGCTGCGACACCGCGTTGCAAAGCGACCATTAGATCAGGAACATTCCAGGAACATTCATGACCATTGTTGCGATGGGACGGGAAATGGGGAGCCAAGGCAAGGAAGTTGCCGACGGCGTTGCCGCAGCACTGGATGCGGTGGTGGTCCACTACGAAATAATCGATCATCTGGGCGACCGCAACCGCGTACGCAAGAGCCACGTCGTCAGGCTGCTGGAACAGGGCGACGATCTGGGCCGCCAGTTGACGCCCGACGACACGTTGCCGACCATCTTGTCCGCAACTGAAATTCTCGAGATCGCATCCATTCCGGAGAGCGTCGTGCTACGCGGTTGGGGCGGAGTCGCGCTGCTGCGCGACGTTCCGCACGTTGTGCGGGTACGCATCACCGCGCCGCTAGAGGTTCGCGTACGCAATCTGATGGCCACGGTGAAGCAGGCGGATGAAGCCCGAATTCGCGAGGAGATCGCGTTGTTCGACGAGGCACATGCCGCAGTCATGCGGCGTCATTTCGATATCGACTTCCGCGATCCTGCGCTCTACGACCTGGTTCTCGATACGAGCGAGTTGGCACCGCCCGATTGCGCGCAATGCATAGTCGATTTCACTCGCGACAAGCGCTTCATCGAGACGCGCACCTCGCGCATGCGCCTGGTGAGCCTGACCACGGCCGCGCATGTACGGGCGTTGCTCAAGCTGCACCCGCCGACCCGTGATGTCGAGATCGAGGTGACCGCGAACGACGGAGTGATTGCCCTTTCGGGGGCGGTGGCTTCATCCGAACTCAAGGTGCGTTGCGAGCAGGTCGCATGGCGGGTGGCTGGTACCAAGTCGGTTCGCAACGACCTGCGCGTGGGCGCCTGATCGAAAAAAACAGGGTCAGGCAACCCCCCTGCCTGGCGACCCGCACGCCAGGGTGGCCGGCGATTTGTCCGGGAGGAGGCGCGCGTCCTGGCGGGCGTCGGAAAGGAGGGCCGCCGCCTCCCGGTAGGCTTGCCGGCAGAAAGTTTCAGCGCATGCCCGGCATGCCGCCGCCCATGAAGCGTCCCATGCCGCGCATCATTTTCGCCAGACCACCCTTTTTCATCTGCTTCATCATGCTCTGCATCTGTTCGAATTGCTTGAGCATCCGGTTGACCTCCTGAACCTGGACACCGGCCCCCTTGGCGATGCGCTGTTTCCGTTTCGCCTTGATCAGATCGGGAAATGCGCGTTCGCGTGGCGTCATCGAATTGATGATGCCTTCCATTCGCCTCACCTCTCGTTCTGCGCGGTCCATGTCGGCGCCCTGCGCGGCCTGGGTAAGCTGGGCCGGAAGCTTGTCCATCAAGCCGGCCAAGCCGCCCATGTTGCGCATCTGGCCAATCTGCGTCTTGAAATCTTCGAGGTCGAACCCTTGGCCGGAGCGGACCTTGTCAGCGACCTTTTTCGCCACATCGAGATCGATGCCCTTCTGTGCCTCTTCCACCAGCGACAGAATGTCGCCCATGCCGAGAATCCGGCCGGCCATGCGTTCGGGATGAAATACCTCGAGGCCGGAGATCTTCTCTCCGACGCCGGCAAACTTGATCGGAGCACCGGTGATGTGGCGCACCGACAAGGCAGCGCCGCCGCGCGCGTCGCCGTCCAGCTTGGTCAAAACGATACCGGTCAGAGGCAGGGCATCGTGGAAGGCCTTGGCGGTATTGACGGCATCCTGGCCCAGCATCGAATCGACCACAAACAGGGTCTCGATCGGATTGGCCGCTTCATGCAGGGCGCGTATTTCCGCCATCATCTCCGCATCCACACCCATGCGGCCGGCGGTATCGATGATCAGGACGTCGTGATAATGCGACCTGGCCCACGCGATCGCGTCGTGTGCGATGTCAACCGGCTTCTGGTCCGGGCGCGACGGGAAAAAATCCGCGCCCGCCTGTTCGGTCACGGTCTCGAGTTGCTTGATGGCCGCCGGCCGGTAAACGTCGGCCGATACGGTCAACACCTTCTTCTTGTATTGCTCGCGCACCAGTTTGGCGAGCTTGCCGGCGGTGGTGGTCTTGCCCGCACCCTGCAATCCGGCGAGGAGAATGATCGCCGGTGGCGTGGTCGAGAAATTGAGCGTGCTTGCAGAGCCCCCCATGATGGCGGCGAGTTCGCGATTGACCACTGCGACGAGCGCCTGGCCCGGGGTCAGGCTGCCGATCACTTCAGCACCCTGGGCCTTTTCCTTGATCCCGGCGATCAGATCGCGCACGACCGGCAAGGCAACATCGGCTTCAAGCAGCGCCATGCGCACCTCGCGCAGCATGTCGGCCATGTTCGACTCGGTCAGGCGAGCCTCGCCCTTGAGGGTTTTCACGACCTTCGACAAGCGGCTGGTGAGGTTTTCTAGCATCTGAAATAGGCGTCCGGCGTGGCGGTTGCACTACAATGGACTTACTTTGAAGATTCTACTCCACGCGTTTTGCGCCCTTGCCTATGCAATTCTTGCATTGCATTTTTGGCGCAGCCGCTGGCGCGCCTGGTCGGTCGCAGGTGACATTGCGCTGCAGCCGTTGCGTTGGGAGCGCGCTGCGCTGGTCGCCGCTGTTGCGTTGCACGCGGCCCTGCTGTTTCGCGATGTGCTCGGTGGAGACGGCTTTCGCTTCGGGTTTGCCCACGCGCTTTCCATGATGGCGCTGCTTGCGCTGGTCTTTTACGGATTCGAAAGCCTTTTCTATCCGATCGAAGGAGTTCCAGCCCTGGTTTTGCCGCCGGCGGCCGCTTGCGTCATCATGCCGGCCTTTTTCGCGGGTAGCGAAATGAACCTTAACGCCACTTCCACTGCATTCCTCGCGCACGTGGCGATCGCCATGGGGGCCTATGCCTTCATCGCGATTGCAGCGGTTCACGCGATTCTCATGGCGATCATGGAGCGCCATCTGCAATCTCCCGCCAGGCGCCGGCCCCTGGCCGGGCTGCCGCCGCTCCTGACCATGGAGCGCCTCTTGTTCCAGATGCTGGGCGCCGGGTTTGTGCTGCTCACCCTGACCCTGGCCAGCGGCGTGATCTTTTCCGAGGAGATCTTCGGTCGCGCGCTGCGTTTCGACCACAAGACCGTCTTCGGCATTATTTCATGGCTCATTTTCGCGGTGTTGCTACTCGGCCGCCACGCCTATGGGTGGCGCGGCCGCGCCGCGCTCAATGGTACGTTCGCCGGCTTTGGCATGCTCGTGCTGGCCTATATCGGGACCCGGTTTGTCCTTGAAGTCGTGCTGGGCAGGGTATAGGGCTGCGATGACGGTGCAAATGCGGACGCGCCCGTCCTATCGGGCAGACTCCGGTACAGGTTTCAGGGGATCGTCCTGATGGGCAAATTCATTTTTCTGGCCTTGGCCGTGATTGCCGCCCTGCTTTGGCTGCGCTATAAGGCAAGGGCTGCGGGGCGGGTCGATCGACCGGATGCGCGCACGAAGGCGCGGGTCGAGAGCATGGTGCGGTGTGCCAATTGCGGCGTGCATTTGCCGGTCAACGAGGCCTTGCAAGACGCGGCCGGTGATGCCTATTGCAGCAGTGCCCATCGCATTGCCGGCAAATCCGCGCCATGAACGTCGGGTCGATGGCGCCGGTGATTGATCAGGCAGGCCCGCTTCCGCCGGTGCCGGAGGCGTTCTGGAGGTCGCTGCGCTACTTCAACCTGTCGAGGCTGATCCTGGCAAGTGTCCTGCTCGTCGCCATCGGCCTGTATGGCGACAGCCGGGTTTTTGGTGCGACCGATCCTGCGCTGTTCTACAAGGTCTGTATCGGCTACCTGGTCCTTTCGATGGTGTTCTGGTGGGCGTTGAAGCGCCTGCAAACGCTGTTTGCCGTTCATCTGGCAGTGCACGCGGTCTGTGACGTCATGGCAGTCACACTGCTTCTGCATGCCAGCGGCGGGATCCGCTCCGGCCTCGGGATACTGCTGTTGATGCCGCTGGCGGCTGCGGCTTCCGTATCCGGCGGTCGAACATCGCTCTTTTATGCCTCGCTCGCGACTTTCGCGCTGTTCGTCGAAAACACCTATTGGGTACTTCAATACGAGATCGGATGGACCGACTATTTTCCGGTGGGGCTGCTGGCAGCCGGATGCTTCGCGGTTGCGTTGATCACCAATCGGCTTGCCAAGCGACTCATCACAAATGAAAGCCTGGTCAGGCGGCGCTCGGAGGATTTGCGCAACCAGATTGAAATCAATCGCCTGGTCATTCGCGACATGCCCAGCGGCGTATTGGTGGTCGATGCGGATGGCGCGGTGCGCCTGGCCAATCCTGAGGCGGAGCGTCTGCTTGGTCGGTTCGGCGTACACGGGCAGCGCCTCGCCGACCTGTCGCCGACGCTCGATGCCGCCGCGGAGCGCTGGCGCGTTTATGGAGGCAGCGGCAGGGTGCAGGCTGAGATTGGTGGGCGTGGTGTACATGCCCGGCTGCTGGTCGCGGCCGGCCAGACGGGCGGCGAGATGCTCGTCTTTCTGGAGGATGCCAGCAAGTTGCGGGTGCAGGCGCAGCAAGTGAAGCTGGCCGCGCTTGGGCGGCTGACTGCCAACATCGCCCATGAAATCCGCAACCCGCTGTCGGCGATCGGACATGCATCCCAGTTGTTGGCGGAGGAATCGCAGTCCAGGCCCGAACTGGCCCGTCTGACACAGATCATCGCGGACAATACCGCCCGTCTGGACCGTATCGTCCAGGAAGTCTTGCAGTTGAATCGGCGCGACAGGGCGGAACCGGAACAGGTCGACCTTGCCCCTTTCATCGACGGCGTGGTCCAGCACGTCTGCCACGCCGAGCGAATCACGCCATCCGCGTTCAAGCTGCGCGTGCAGCCGGGCCTGCAGGTGGATTTCGACCGGCAGCATTTGCAGCGGATACTCTGGAACCTGATTGCAAACGCTTGGCGCCATTCCTGCAAACGAGATGCGTCGATTTTTTTGCACGCGGCGGCGGCTGAAGGCCAGTTGGTCGAGCTGCACGTCGTCGATGATGGCGCTGGCGTGGCCGACCAGCATGCCGGGAAACTGTTCGAACCTTTTTTCACTACCGAGGCGCGTGGTACCGGCTTAGGCCTCTACATTGCGCGCGAACTTGCAGAGGCCAACCGGGCGTCCCTGGACTATGTAGCCGCCGTAGAGCGAGTATCTTCACACGGCAGGATGGTCGGCGCGAATTTTAAGCTGGTAATGGAGGGTCATGTCAAATCAGCGTGAAGCGGGAGGCGCGGCACGTCGGCCGGGAAGGACCGCGAGCGTGCCGCGCGTTCTCGTGGTTGACGACGAGGCTGACATTCGCGAACTCCTGGAATTGACCCTTGTGCGCATGGGACTGGATGTCGATCAGGCCGACGGCGTCGGCCAGGCCCGCGCGATGCTCGAAAAGCGTGCCTATGATTTGTGCCTGACCGACATGCGCATGGGCGATGGTGACGGTCTCGATCTCGTGCGGCATATCTGCGCTGCCG
>JAYVST010000819.1:0-7848 GCA_043775255.1 Burkholderiales bacterium | reverse complement strand
CCACGTCTTCGCGGTAGATCACCGAGTTGATCATCGAGCGCAGTCGGTCGCGGTTGCGCTCGGCGTACAGGCGCTCCATGATGACGGCGTCGGCGAATTGCTTGGGCGTGACCAGCAGGTTGACCACCGATGGCTTGGAGGAGTCGTACTCGCGGATGATGGCGAGCAGGTCCTTGGGCGGCAACTCGTCCAACACCGCGACCAATGCAGTGTCGCCCTCGGTTTCAACCAGTTCACTCAAGGCGGACTCGGCGGCGACAATGTCGCCGGAGCGGATCAGCGCAGTGGCCTTGAGAACGGCGGGATGAGACATGGCGCTTCCTTCCTTGTTCAATTGCGGCGATCGAAGCCCTGGTCGCCCAGCCAATCCTCGCCGGAATCGCCGAGGTCATCGGCGCCGTTGTCGTCCGCTTCTTCCTCAAGGTCGGCGGCGGCACGATCTTCAGAGCCGCTGGCAACGGCGGAACCGAGGCGGCCGAGGATGTACTCGAGCCCGGCGGCGATCAGGAGGAAGTGCTCACCTTCCGGTTCCTTGAGCGCCTGTTGCACCAATACATCCGCCCACGGCTCCAGTTCGAAAGTCGCCGCGATCTCCGCCCAGGACGGAAACTCGTCCGGTTGCGCGCCCACCAGCTTCACCATCGCATCCGGCGTGGAAAAGCGGAAACCGCCGTGCAGGGCGGGGGCCACCATCACCGGATCGGTCGTGGCCATCATCAGCAGGTCGGCAAACTGACCGCGCTTGTCCTTGAGCCTCGACTTGAGCACATCCTCGCCGGCGGAGTCATAGGTCAGATCTTCCATCTCGTAGGCGTAGGTGGAGGAAAGATCATTGAAAAACGGCGAGAGCTTCATCGAAGCGCCCCTTTCAGGTAAGCACTCCAGAGTTCGCGTGCGGTCTCGAGCGGGTTTTCGATCAGGCTGCGGCGCCGGTTGTCGTCATAGGCGCGGCGCTGGTCCGGGTCCGACAGAACTTCATAGGCTTCCTGCAGCGCCTGGAAATCCGCCTGCGCCGTCACTGACGGGTTGCGGTCCGGATGCAGCGCGGAGGCCTGCTTGCGGTACGTGTTCTTCACCTCGGACAGCGTCGCCGACGGCGGCAGGCCGAGAATGCGGTAGTAGTCCTTCATGGGTGTCCTGACAGAGAATCATCGCGCTGCACGCGGTACCTGCACCGACGCAACCGATCTGGACAATGACCAGCGGCAAATTCGGAGGGAAACGCCGGCCGACAGCGCCACTCGGGCGGATATGGTGTTGAACCGATGATTTGCAACCGGGAGGGCCACCAGATTACCCGATTCGGCATCCTCCGAGAAACGGCATCCCCCTTCAACCGCCGATGCGCCCGCCGCTTTTGGGGAAGACCCAGCGCGGACCGGTATCCGGATGCGCTGCAATACCTGCCAGGAACCAGCCAAGCGCGTAGTCCTTCTCGACAATGTGTGCCTGCAATTGCAACTCCGCTGCAAGCGCCATGATCTCCTGCTTGTGGATCACGCGAAGGCCCTCTCACGCAATTCGCCGGCGCGTACCCAGACGCGCCAGGCGGTGACCAGTTTGTCGGCGGGCAATGCAGGGTCCAGCTTGGCATAGCCGGCGCTGAGATGACTGCGACACGTTTGAATGAGCGCGGTCTGGTCAGGATGGTCGCGCTGCATCAGCTTCGTCGCCTATTCGCCGCTCGGGCGCAGCTTGCTTACCGGTGCCGTACACGACGCGTCCGAAGTGGCGAACGACCGTCGCAAAGATCATCCGCTCTTCCACGCAGAGAATTTGAAACGCAATCGCGATCTAGTGGCAGCGATTGAGACAATGGCGAAACAGAAAAGGTGTACGCCGGGGCAGCTCGCATTGGCGTGGCTGCTGGCGCAGGGCGATGACCTCATCGCCATCCCCGGCACCCAGCGCACTTCGCGTGTGGATGAAAATCTTGGCGCGTTGAAAGTGACGCTCTCAGCAGCGGAAGTGGCGTCGCTCACGCATGCGTTCCCGGTCGGGGCGGCAGCGGGTACGCGTTATCCGGCCGGTGGCATGAAGGGTGTCTACATCTAGGTGGCAATCAAACGGAGAACCGCTCCAGGAGCGGTTCTCCGCGATGCGGCCAAATTGCGGCCAGACTACGCCTCAGTCATCCAGCGCGGCATAGACGAGCTGTTTGATCGTCTTGCGATAGTAAGCGCGCGTCGCCGCCGGGCCTTGCGACATGAATACGGCGACGATCTGCTCTTTCGGATCGATCCAGAAATAGGTGCCGCCGTAGCCAGCCCACATCGCCTCGCCCGCGCTGCCCTGCACGCCGGCCATGCCCGCGCCGGTGCGCACCATGAACCCTAAACCAAAGCCATAGCCTTCGGTACCGATCAACAGACCCGATGCGGACACCGGCACGCCGGGGCGATTGCCGGTGTGGTCGCTCATCATCAACTCGGCTGTGCTACGGCTGATGATGCGCTGGCTACCGAGCTTGCCGCCGTTCACCATCATCTGCGTGAAGCGCAAGTAGTCGAGTGCGGTCGAGACGGCGCCGGCACCGCCCGAATCGTTGCCCGGCGGACGCGAGACATCGATTTGCGCGCTCACGAAAGGGCCGCTCGCCGGGCGCGGCAGAGGCTGCGCGAGGCGGCTCATCTTCGCCGCCGGCACGTGAAAGCCGCTGTCGTCCATGCCGAGCGGGCCGAACACGCGCTCCTGCAAAAATTCGCCGAGGCGTTTGCCGGCCACCGCTTCAACCACGCGGCCGAGCAGATCGGTGGCGAGGCTGTACTGCCAGTTCTCCCCCGGATGGCCGGCCAGCGGCGCGGCGGCGAGGCGCGCGGTGAAATCGGCCGGCGAAAGATCGCGCGTGTCGAAATCAATCACGTTCGGTTTGTACAAACCGGCCTTGGTGTATTCCTCCTTCACCGCCGCGTTCGGCGTCACCTCGCCATAGGCCAAGCCCGCCGTGTGGCGAAAAAGGTCATGCACCGTCATCTGGCGTGCCGCGTTGATCAGCGTCTGCCCGGTGACGTTGCCGGATGCGTCGCGCGTGGGCACGGCCACCTTCATGTTCGCGAACGCGGGCAGATGGCGCGACACAGGGTCGGTCAGTTGCAGCTTGCCTTCTTCGACCAGGATCATCGCTGCCAGCGAAGCGAGCGGCTTGGTCATCGAATAGATGCGAAAAATCGCATCCTTCGGCATCGCCTGGCCGGCCGTCACGTCCTGCTTGCCGACCGATTCGTAATAGACGATCTGGCCGCGCCGCGCGACGGTGATCACCGCGCCGGGCAGGCGGCCCGCATCGGCCTCGGCCTGAAACACCGACGTCAGGCGCTGCAAACGCGCGGCGGAAAAACCCGCAGCGGCGGGCGCTGCCGTCTGAAAACCCGGCGCAGATTGCGCGATGGCGGTTGCCGCGCCAATCGAAAGCGCCGCCGCCAACGCTACCGTCAATGCCCGTCTGGGCAGCCATGCATGCTTCATGTCTCTCTCCTTATTGTGTTCGCGCGAATGGTGCGCTCAATCCAGTTGGTGCGCTACATCCTGTGGGGGCGCTTGAATCAGTATAGCGAAGGAGACGCGAACGCACGGTATGCAGGCGCGCGGGAGACTGTCACACCAACAACTTGATCGCCAGACGTTTCTGGCATAGTATTTGGCTCACGGGAACCGCACAGACTCCCGGATCATCGGTGGTGTCCAAATCGCCCAAGCTCTGTGAATCCCTTTCACGGATCGCCCATGGACACCGCCCTGCCGCCTTCGGCTTCTTCATCCGCCATCCCCACTATGGATACCCCCGCCCGGCCGTTTCGGGTGGGCGTGATCTATCACGGCGATATGGAGCGCCGCCGCAGTGCGACACCGGAAACCAGCAAGGTGCCCGCGGTGTTTGCCGCTCTCGCAATGGAGGGCATCGAGGGCGTGCCGGTGGTCTACCACGACGACTTCCGCGACGCCGTGTGCGCGCAATTGCTGCAACTCGACGGCGCGCTCGCTTGGGTGAACCCGATCGAAGATGGCCACGACCGGACGCAACTCGATGCCTTGTTGCGCGAAGTCGAGGCGGCCGGCGTGTTCGTCAGCACGCACCCGGACATCATCCTCAAACTCGGCACCAAGCAGGTGTTGATCGACACGCAATCCATGTCGTGGAGCGCGCCCGGCACACAAGTGCATCGCACACCGGACGAGTTACGCGCGGTGCTGACGGCCCATGTCGCGGCAGGCGCCATGCGCGTGCTCAAGCAGTATCGCGGTCACAGCGGCCAGGGCATCTGGAAGGTCGAGCCCGACGGCACAAACCTGCGCGTGCGCGAGGCGCCGCGGGGCAGTCCGGAACAGGTCATGAGCGTGGACGCTTTCGTTGCACGCTGCGGAGAATATTTCAACGGTGATGGCCGCATGGTCGACCAACTCTTGCAGGCACGCCTGCCCGAAGGCATGATCCGCTGCTATCTGGTGCACGACCAGGTTGAAGGCTTCGGGCATCAGGCGGTGAACGCGCTGTGTCCCGCGCTGTCTGGCACGCCGCGCGATGCCTTTCCCGCCACCACCAAGCGCCTCTACCACCCGCCCGACCAACCGGAATTCCAGGCGCTCAAGCGGCAGCTTGAAGGCGAGTGGCTGCCGCAGTTGCAGGAGTTGTTCACTCTGTCGGCCGCCGAGTTGCCGGTGCTGTGGGACTGCGACTTCATGCTCGGGCCAAAAACGGCGAACGGCGCGGACACCTACGTGCTGTGCGAAATCAATGTCAGCAGCGTCTCGCCGTTTCCCGATTCGGCGCTGGCGCCCCTGGCGCGCACGGTACGTGCGCGAGTGTTGGAGGCGCGCGCGACGCGGGCGCGCCGGCTGAAAGCGGACAAGACGCACGGCTGAATCCGTTTCAACCCAACGGGGATTCGGCAGCCTCCCGTCCAGACGCCCCCGGCGTCCAAGGCCTGTCCGATAAGCAACTCTTCCTGCCGGAGAACCTCATGCAACCAGAACCCAAGCAACAAGCACCGACGCAACAGGAAAACCAAACCAATCCGCGCGCGCGCCCTCTCGATGTCGCGGGCGCCTTTCTCAAACTCGGCGCGCTCAGCTACGGCGGGCCGGCGATCTTCGGCCTGCTCCAGGCCGATTTGTAGGAGAAGCGCGGCTGGCTGACCAAGGAGCGCTTTCTCGAAGGCATGGCGCTGGTGCACGCCCTGCCGGGTGCAGCGGCAGTGCAGATGTGCATCTTCGCCGGCTACCAGCGCGCCGGGCGTGTGGGCGGCCTGCTGGCCGGGCTGGGCTTCATGCTGCCGGCCTTTTTCATCATGCTCGCATTGACCATGCTGTACTCCGCGTTCGGCATGCTGCCGGCGCTGCGCAACGCGTTCTATGGCTTGGGGCCGGTGGTGCTCGGCATCTACGTCGTCGCCACCTGGCGTTTGGGCGAAAACGCGATTCGTACCCGCGCCGCTGTCCTGATCGCGGCAGCGGCCGGTGCGGCGGTGGCGCTGCGCCTACCCTGCTGGACCTCGGTGCGTTCTTCCTCAAGGTGGGCGCGGTGAGCTTGGGCGGCGGCATCACCATGCCGGCCTTTGTGCAGGATCAGGTGGTCAATCAACTGCACTGGATCACCGCGCGGGAGTTCATCGAGGGCCTCACGATCGGCCAGTTCACGCCCGGCCCGATCATGATGGTCGCGGCCTTCATCGGCTACAAGACATTGGGCGCGGCCGACGCGGCGGTCGCGGCGGTCGCGGCGGTCGCGGCGGCGGCGATTTTCCTGCCGTCCTTCGTGCTGATGCTGTCGATCCTGCCGGTGCTGGAACGCTTTCGCGGCCTGGGCTGGGTCAAGGCCGCGATGAGCGACTTCGGCCCCGCAGTGGTGGGCACGATCTGCGTGTCCATCGTGCAAATGGTGCCGCACGCGGCGCCGGACATGTTCACCGCCGCCCTGCTGGTGTTCACAGTGGCGGCGATGCTGCTCTGGCGTTCCGGCCCGCTGCGTCTGCTGCTTGGCGGCGGGCTCACCGGCGCGGCGGCACGTTCGGAAATTGCAATGCGGTTTCTGAAACTCGCGTAAAACGAATCCGGCCACCTTTCGCCGGGCCGATTCCGAACGCGCGGCCCGGCACACTCAACGCACACACAACGAACCAGGGTCACAACATGAATCAATCCTCAACCGGCGCCCCGCCGCCGTCGCCGGTCACCGTTGCCGGTCTTGGCGCACAACTGAACCTCGCGCAAGACAGTCAGCGCCCGGTGATTCTCGACGTGCGGCGTGCCCCGGCCGTCGACGCCGCGAGCCATACGATCAGCGGCGCTTTGCGCATCGCGCCCGATGCGCCGGCTGCGGCGATTCCGCATCTGCCGCGTTCGCGGCCCATCGTCGCCTGCTGCGTGCACGGCCATGAAAAGGATAGGAATTTCAATGCCACTTTTCGAAGTATCTCGGCCATTCCTGTCCGAGTCGACCTCGAACACGTTGTAGCAGCCTTCGATATTGGCCGGCAGCACTTCTCCCAACTCTCCTTCACCGACACGCCGCCCAGGTGAACCACACAGTCGATGCCTTCCATGCCCTTCTCCAGCGCCGGCATGTCGCGCAGATCGCAGGTGCAGAGTTCTTCGCCGGGCGCGGTGTGTCCGCGCGGTGCGATGTCCGCCTGGCGGAGCAGCGCGTAGCTGCCGGCCAGGCCCTGCCGCAAGGCCACGCCGATTTGCCCTGCGGCGCCGGTGATGAGGATGCGTTTGGATTCCATGACTTTTCCCCTTGTGACCGCCCGCGCGGCCTTGTCTCGAGGCTAATTGCTCAATGGCTGTGCAATTTTTCCTGAAGCCAGACCTTGATCAGCGACTGGTACGGAACATCGCGTGCATTTGCGGCAGCCTTGATCGAATCCAGCAGATGCTGCGGCAAGCGCAACGAGATCGTTTTCGTCGTTGGCTTCAGGTTAGGCAGGACAACTTTTTGTGCCTTGCTCCAATCCAGGAATTCGGTCGAGTCGTGCGATTCCCAGAAGGCTCGTTCTTCTGCTTCATTGGCAAATTTCGGTATGGCTTTAGGTTGCTTGCTCATAGGTCGCTCGCTCCTTTCGGTGCATGTCGCGGGCCGAGATCACGCGGATCTTGGCTCCGGCGTCGCGCAGGGTAAACGCAATGTGCAACAGTCGGCCATCGTCTGCCTTGCCGAGCGCGTGGAACCGCGCTTCCCGTGTGCTGTGCTTCGCATCTTCGAGCAACAGCAACAGCAGTGGGGCGTTGAAGAAGACTTGCTCCGACTCCGCCATGCTGACCGCGTGCTTCTCATTCTTTCGATCGTTGCCTTCGTCCCAGTCGAACCCTGTGATTTTGGCTAAATCGATCATATTTGTATATTACCATAATATACAAATGAAATCAAGTCAAGCTATTTGGAGAGGCAAACCAGAGCGGACCGGGCACGTGCTTGCCGGTCGCTTCTTCTCAAGCGAACCGCCAGATCAGCGAAGCGCCGCTGGCCACGAGCAGGGCGTAGATAAGCGCGCGATTGACCTTGGGCGCAAGGATGCGTTGCAGCCAGCGCCCCGTGAACACGCCGACGATGAGGCAGGGCAGCAACGCCGCGACGGCGATCCACAGCCCCTTGACCGCAAGCAGGCCCGAGAAGGCAAACACCGCCACGCGGATCACCGCGCTCATCAGCGCCGCCGCCGCAATGGTCGAGCGCAGCACCACCGGGTCGGCGACCCGGTTGGCCATGTGCATCACGTAGACCGGGCCGCCCGCTGCGAACAGTGAGCTCAGGACGCCGCCGATGGTCACCGCCACAAAGGCCAGGGCGCGCGGCATGGGCGAAAATTTCAGCCGGTCCGCCAGCCCGGCAATTCCGAAGGCCATCACGAACAC